>NZ_JBHWJL010000105.1:7635-16560 GCF_042731495.1 Streptomyces sp. NPDC059853 | reverse complement strand
GCCGAAGCCACGCTCTCGCTGCTCCTCCTGCTGCACCTCCAGCGCGAACACGGCCTGGAGGCGATGAACATCGCCCTGGTCTTCCTTCCCGGCGCCATCGCCATGAGCGTGGCCGCCGAACCCCTGCACCGGTACGTGGTCCGCTTCGGCCGCTCCCGCGTGCTGGCCGCCGCGGCTCTGTCCGGCGCGGCGTTCGCCACCGGACTGGCCGTCGTCCCCCACCCGTTCGCGATCGCCGCCCTGTGGATCCTGAGCGGACTGTCCTGGGCCGCCGTCATGCCGATCCAGCAGGCGGTGATCGCCGAGGCGTCCGGCCCGCACACCGGACGCGGTATGGGCGTGTACGAGTCGGCCGGCCTGTTCGGCGCGCTGCTCGGCGCCCTCGCGGCCGGGCTGCTGTACGACCGCGCCGACTGGACGGTCTGCTGTCTGCTCGCGGCGGCCGTGCTCGCCTCCGGGGCCGTCATCTCCCCGGCCGCCCTGCGCCGCCTGGGCGTCTCCGACCTTCCGCCGGCCCCTGCCCCTGCCCCGGACCCGGCCCCTGCCCCTGCCCCGGGACCCGGACAGGAGCGGGAACAGGAGCTGGACGCCGCAGCCCCGCAGCAGGAGCCCGCCCCCGCCCCCGCTCCCGAGCCCGCCCCCGGGCCCCGGGCCGTCGCCCGCGCCCTGGCCCAGCGCGTCGCCCTCTTCGCCGTCGCCCAGCTGGCCCTGCTCGCCGCCGATCTCTCCTGGATCCAGGACCTGTTCACCGAGGACCTGCTCGCCACCCTCAACGGCGGCCACCGGGACGGCGACGTGGCCCGCTGGATCTACGGCGCGGGCAAGATCTGGACGTACATCGTCCTCGTCGACATCCTGTGGACCGGCTGGAAACTGCTGCGCCGCCCGGCCACCTGAGCGGGCCGGCGCCCGCCGCGACCGGGACGCGTCGGCCTGCGGCGGCGTCGAGGAGGACCCCCGCCCGTTCGCGCGGCCGGGAGAGCGTCGGCCGGTGGCCGGTGCCCAGCCCGACAGCCGCCACCGCTCGTCAGCAGCTCCGCGCCATCGGCGCTCGGCCCGGCCACGTCCGGCAGGCACCTGACGTACGGAGAACCCGGTCCGCCCCGTCCGGCCGCCCCGGCTACGATCCGGGCATGGGGACGCATCTTCCGCCGCGGCGCCTCCCGGGTGGGGACGTCACCCTGTCCGACCGGCGCACGCGGCGCAGCTGGACGGTGGAGGTGGCGCCGTTCGAGCTGAGCGCCACCCCGGTCACCGGGCCGGACGGGGCACTCCCGGCTACCGGGGTCTCCTGGTGGGACGCCGTCCGGCACTGCAACGCCCGCTCCGCGCGCGAGGGCCTGCCGCCCGCCTACCGCGTCGGCGGCGAGCGGACGGCGGAGTGGGACACGGCCTCGCCCGGCTACCGGCTGCCGACCGAGGCCGAGTGGGAGTACGCCTGCCGCGCCGGAACCGGGGGCGCCCGGTACGGCGAACTGGACGCCGTCGCCTGGTACCGCGGCAACTCCGGTGAGCGCCCGCGTCCCGTCGGCGGCAAGGAGCCCAACGCCTTCGGCCTCCACGACGTGCTGGGCAACGTCTGGGAGTGGTGCTGGGACCGGTACGACCCCGAGGTGTACGGCGAGTACCGGGTGCTGCGCGGCGGCGGCTGGTTCGACGCCCACTGGAGCTGCCGCGCCTCGGTGCGCCGCCGCAGCCACCCCACGCTGCGGATCGACGACGTGGGCTTCCGTCTCGCCCGTACCCTCAGCGGTCCGTGACGGTGATGCCGAGCGACTGCGCCAGCGCCGGGGCCAGTTCCATCAGCTGGAGCGAGGAGACGGTCGCGCCGCGCAGCGCGTCGTAGCCCTCGGCGATGTCCAGCCGCTTCGCACCCCGCAGATCCACCTTGGACAGGCGGCACTTGCCCAGCCGCACGCCCTCCAGGCTGCTGCCGGGGAAGGAGACCGAGGTGAGCGTGGCCCCGCCGAAGTCCACGTCGCGCAGCACGCAGTCGGTGAAGGTGACCTCGTGCAGCGCTGCCGCCCGCAGATTCACCGCGTCCAGCTTGCAGTGCGAGAAGGCGACCCGGCGCAGCCGCGCGTCGAACAGCTGGAGCCCGGCCAGCGCGCCGCCGTTCAGCTCCACGTCCAGCCAGCTGCTCTCGACCAGGTCGGTTCCCGTCCAGCGGACGGTGTCCATCCACACGTCCGAGAACCGCGAGCGGCGCAGCCGGCCCTCGGTGAACGTCACCGAGCTGAGCGCCGCTTCGGTGAAGCGGCTGCCGGAGGCGTGCACGGCGTCGAAGTCGAGACCGTCGAGATGGACGGTGTCGACATCCGCCTCGGGTCCCAGCACCCCGTCGAACGGCCGCAGATGGTCGGCGAAGGGCAGATCGGCGAGTTCGCGTGGCATGGATCGCTCCTTGGGTCGCTCGGTGTCGCGGGCGTACCCAGCATGCGGGATGCGGCGCCCCGGCCGTGGCCCCGCGCCGCTGCCGCGCAGGCGGATACCGGCCGCCTACGGGAGGGGCCCGGTGGGCGTGGATGGGTGCCGGTAGACGAGGAGGTAGCGCCAGAACAGCCTGCGGCGCACGGTGGCGCCCGGCAGGAGCACGGCGGCCTGCCGGCGGATCTCGGGCAGCGGCAGGGTGGGTTCGGCGACCGGGGACGGGGCGGGCGCCCGCCGTCCGGTGGCCCGGTCGCGGGCCCACACGGCGACGCGGGCCACCGCGTTCACCGGGACGGCGACGGCGCTGCGGAGCAGGTCCACCGGCCCGCTCTCCGGGGCGCAGCCCAGGATCACCAGGGTGCCGCCGGGCGCGAGGGCGTCCCGCAGCCGGGCCACCGTGGCGAACGGGACGTGGTGGATGCTCGCCAGCGCGCTGATGACGTCGTAGTGCCCGGCGGGCAGCTCGGTGGTGGTGATGTCCGCCTGCCGGTAGCGCGGGTTGGCGCGCTCGCCGTCGCCGTCGCCCTCGCCGTGGGCGGCGGCGGCGCGGGCCTCGGCGATGACCTCGGCGCTCGGGTCGATGCCGTCCACCGTGTACCCGGCGGCCGCCAGCCGCCGCGCGAACCGGCCGGTCCCGCACCCGACGTCCAGCGCCCTGCCGCCGGTTCGGCCGGCGCGGCCGGTGGCGAGGGTGCGCAGCAGCAGCCGGTGGTAGTGGTCGTTGTGATCGAAGGGCATGCGGCGCAGCCTGTCACAGGGCACCGGAGGCGCGGGCCCGGCTCCGTCAGCCGGTGACGGGCCGCCAGTGCTGCTGCCCGCCGTCGTCGCGTACCACGTAGCCGAGCCGGGCGAGGGTCTCCGTCAGGTCGCGCACCTCCTCGGCCGCCTTGCGGCGCCGGGCGTCCTTGCGGGCGGCGAGGACGACGTGCGCCTCGGCGGGCAGCTCGGGCGCGTGCGGCACCCAGCGGCGGAAGGCGGCGGCGTGCGGATCGGCCTTCGACCAGGGGTAGCCGTGCCGCCGGAAGGCGGCGGCCACGGCAGCCCGGGGCGCCTGGTGCTCGCCGCGCACCAGCGGCCGGGAGGTGCGGTCCAGGACGACCAGCTCCTTGCCGTCGGGGAACACCGCCGAGATGTCGGCGCGGGCGAAGCGCCGGGTGGTGTCGTCCTGCTCGACGGTGAGCATGGCGTCGGGGAGCGTCAGTTTCATCGACTCGCTGACCGCGATGAACGCCACCAGCAGCCCCGCCGCCACGCCGGCCGCCACGAACAGCCCGCGCTGCCAGGGCTGGTCGAGCCCGGCGACCAGGCTCAGCGGGCCCTCGAACGGCAGCCACGGCAGCCGGCTGACGGCCTCGTGGGCGAGGCCGGGCAGCACCCGGGCGAGCACCGCGCCCAGGGCGGGGAAGCCGAGGAGGATCAGCAGCAGATCGCGGCGCGGGAAGGCCAGTTCGGTCGTCGTGTCGTCCACGCCGCCAGGCTAGGAACCGGCACCCGGCGGCGCAGTGGCCGAAAGGAGCGTCCTGGCGTACTTTCGTCTCCCCGGCCGGGTGACGGGCCCCGGCCGGTCACAGGGCCCGGTAAATGAAGCTGCCGAACGGTCCGGCGAACCGCCAGCCCAGCGTTGTGTACAGCGCCCTGCCCTCGGGGCTCGCGCTCAGCACCGCGTGCCCGGCCCCGGCGGACGCGGCGGCGGCCGTCAGGGTGCGGACCACCACGGAGCCCAGGCCCCGGCGCCGGTGGTCCGGGTGGGTCTCGATCCGGTCCACCACGGCGACGGTGGCCCCCCGGCCGAGCGCGAGCTGTCCCGTGGCCGCCTCCGTGCCGTCCGGGGCGAGCAGCCGCAGCCGGGTGACGCCGTGCTGGGTGCCCTGCACCGGCGTGTACCCGGCGGGCGGCGCCGGGGCCGCCCGCCGGGCGGGTACGGGGGTGCTCATCAGATAGCCGGGGTCGTTCGGGGTCCAGGCGGGGCCGAGCAGGGCGGCGACCGTCGCGTTCGGCAGACCGGTCTTGATCCACACGCACGGTTCACCGGCGTCCTCGATGTGCCGGGCGACCTTGCGGACGGTGACCTCGTCGGCGTCCGGCAGCACGTGCCGGGCCCGCTGGTGCGGCAGCCCGACGTCCAGCCGCAGCCCCCACGGCTCCTCGGCCGGCGGGGCCAGGTCCCGGGAGAGGGCGTAGCCGGCCGCCCAGGAGCGGATCAGGCCGGGTACGTCGTCCGTCCACATGTCCGTCATAGGTCCGAACGGTACGCCCGCGCCCCGCCGGTCAGGCCGCGCCCCTGGGTATCCGCGCGCTCAGCCGCCAGTGCCCGGCGTCGGGACCGGCGGTCAGGGTGCCGCCCAGCGACTGCGTCCGTTCGCGCAGCCCGACCAGGCCGAACCCCGGCGGATCGCCGCCCCGCTCGCCGTCCCCCTGCAGCGGGTTGCTGACGTCGGCGACGGTGGCGAGCGGCCCATAGCGCACCGTGACCCGCACGGGGGTGTGCGGGGCGTGCCGGCGGGCGTTGCTCAGCGCCTCCTGCACCAGCCGGTACACCGCGAGCCGGTGCGCGGCCGGTGCGGTGGCGCCGCCCGGCTCGTCCAGTTCGGCGTCGATGAGCTGCCCGGCCTCGCGCGCGGTGTCGATCAGCTCGCCCAGCTCCCGCAGGGTGGGTTCCCGGTCCCGGGCGGTGTCCTCCGAGCGCAGCGCGCCGAGCACGTGCCGCAGGTCGGCGAGCGCGTCGGTGGAGGCGGTGCGCAGCAGCCGCACCCGGTCGGCGGTGACCGGGTCCAGCTGGTCCGCGCGGTTGGCGAGCACGCCGCTGTGCAGGGCGATGAGGCTGAGCCGGTGGGCCAGCACGTCGTGCATCTCGCCGGCGATGGCGGTGCGCTCGGAGCTGCGGGCGGCCTGCTCGCGCAGCTCGCGTTCCCGGTGGAGATGGCCGAGCCGTTCGCCGAGCGCGTCGGCGAGCCGCCGGCTGGCGGCGGCCCACAGGCCCAGCACCATGGCGACGATGAACAGCGCGCACGGCCCGTACGCGCGCGGCATCCACAGGCTGAGCGGTGGCTGGATCAGCAGATTGACGGCCAGCGCGGTGGTGATGGCCACGACGGCCGCCTTGGCGCGGCGGTGCGCGGTCAGATGGAAGGCCATGAGCAGCAGGGGCAGCATGGCCCCGAACAGTCCGGCGGCGGTCGCGGCCACCCCGGCGACGGGCAGCGGATGCCGGTAGCGCAGCGGCAGCGTGCCGCCCGCGAGGAGCGAGGCGACGACGGACGGGGCGGCGGCGTGCGCCCCGCCGGCCGACACGGCGGCGTCGGACACCGAGACGGCGGACAGGCACACCACCATCGTCAGCTCGCCCCACCAGGGCAGCCGGTACTCGGTTCTGGCCAGTTCCACGCGCCTCAGCGTAGGCACGGCGCGGTCCGCTGCCCTCCTCCTTTCGTCGGTCCCGCCGGGCGCCGGGCGGCGGAGGCAGGCCCCCGGACGGGCGCCCCGGCGCCGCGTGCCCGGACGGGCGGCGGGATGTCGGCGGGATGCTGCAAGATATGGCGCGTGTCCCACGCCGACGATCCCACCCGCCGCAGCAGTGCCGCGCCGTCCCCGTCCGCCTCGCTCGATCCCGCCGCCATGCGGGCCCGCTACCGGGAGGCCGGGCTGGAGGAGAAGGACTGCGCGGCCGATCCGTTCGCGCAGTTCCTCGCGTGGTTCGGGCAGGCCGCCGAGAGCGGGCTGCACGAGCCGAACGCCATGGTCCTCGCCACCGCCGACCCGGCCGGGCGGCCCAGCTCGCGCACGGTCCTGCTGAAGAAGTTCGACGAGCGCGGGTTCGTGTTCTTCACCAACTACGGCTCCCGCAAGGGCCGGGAGATCGAGGCGAACCCGCAGGTCTCGCTGCTCTTCCCGTGGCACGGGATCGCCCGGCAGGTGATCGTGGGCGGGCTCGCCGAGCGGACCGGGCGGGACGAGACCGTCGCGTACTTCAGGACCCGGCCGCACGGCTCCCAGCTGGGGGCGTGGGCGAGCGAGCAGTCCTCGCGGGTGGCCTCGCGCGCGGATCTCGACCAGCTGTACACGGAGCTGGCCGAGCGGTACCCGGAGGACGCGGACGTGCCCGCACCGCCGCAGTGGGGCGGGTACCGGGTGGTGCCGGAGACCGTGGAGTTCTGGCAGGGGAGGGAGAACCGGCTGCACGACCGGCTCCGCTACGTGCGCGCCGGGGCCGGCGGCTGGACGATCGAGCGGCTCTGCCCCTGAACGGCCGGTGACGGCCGTGCCCGCCGGGGGCGGCCGTCGCGGCGGATGGTGCTCCGCCGCACACACGGAACGACCCGCGAGCCTGGTTCCCCTCGGTGCCGGTGACGGCGCCTCGGGGAGCCGGCCGGACGGTACCGGCGGCTCGCGGGTCGGGTGACTGCTTGGGATTGGCCGGCGGTGCCGGCGCCACGTTTCCGTGGGACGACGGCCCTAGGCCGCAGCCACCTCACGCGTCCGGATCTGATACATCTGCCGAACCACCTCCCTTCTGTGTACCTGGAACGGTAATACCGGCTCCGGGCGGCGGCAAATGTTTTTTATCGGCGCCACAGAATGCGGTCGGCGTGCGTGGCGTACACCGACTCGTTCCATTCCTGTCCGCCGTCCACATTGGCCGAGCGCAGCAGCGGCGGCTCGACGCCCTGCTCGGTGAGCTTGCCCGCGGTGTCCGCCATCACGGCCTGGAGCAGCGCGGAGACCACGACCGTCGAGGCGGGCGCGAACGGCGCGCCGATGCGGCGGCTGGTCAGCGCGGCGTCGCCCACCGGGATCTTGCTGTCCAGGACGAGGTCGCAGTGGTCCCTGAGGAAGGTGCCGGACGGGTGCCGGGGCTCGGTGTGCTCGGTGTACACGAGGGAGGTGACGCCGATGACCCGCAGGCCGCGGGTCCTGGCGTGGGCGGCCATCTCCACCGGGAGGCTGTTGCGGCCGGACAGCGAGATGACGATGAGCAGGTCGCCGGTGTGGGCCGGGCTGGCGTCGAGGGTGGCCTGGGCCAGGCCGCTGACCCGCTCCAGGGCGCTGCCGAGCGGCGCGGGGTTGACGTCGACGCCGGTGGTGCCGGGGACGGCGAGCAGATTGACCAGGGCCAGGCCGCCCGCGCGGTAGACGATGTCCTGGGCGGGGAGGGCGGAGTGCCCGGCGCCGTAGACGAAGAGTTTGCCGCCGGCCGTGACGGTGTCGGCGATCAGGGTGCCGGCCCGTCCGATGGCGTCGCGCTCCTCGTCCTGGACCCGGCGCAGCAGGGTGATGGCGGCGTCGAAGAACCGGTCGCCGAGTGCGGCGGTGGATATGCCGTCGTCCTGGGTGTCCTGCTGCGGTGCCTGCTGGCTCATTGCGCCGTCCCCTCGTGGGTGCGATCCCTCGCGATGTCTCCGGCCACCCGGACCGCCCGTGGGCGGTGTCCGCCGGCCGGAAGCGCGGCCGCCGGAGACCGGTACACCGTACGCGTACGAGGTACATTCACGGGTGGGTGCCGGTCACGCGTCACGGTGAGGTCATGGGCACGCCCGTGTCAATACGGCGGCAGCGGTCTTGTAGGGCTGCGGTAACGCGCAGCGGGCTCGATTGTCGGCGCCATACGTCAGAATTGGTTCCAGGGCCACCGTACGAGCTATCGAGGGGCACTTATGTCCGGACTCATCGACACCACCGAGATGTACCTCCGCACCATTCTGGAGCTGGAGGAGGAGAACGTGGTTCCGATGCGTGCCCGTATCGCGGAGCGGCTGGAGCAGAGCGGTCCGACCGTGAGCCAGACCGTGGCCCGGATGGAACGGGACGGCCTGCTGTCGGTCGCCAGCGACCGCCATCTGGAGCTGACCGAGGAGGGCCGGCTGCTCGCCGAGCGCGTGATGCGCAAGCACCGGATCGCCGAGTGTCTGCTGGTCGATGTGATCGGCCTGGAGTGGGAGCAGGTGCACGCGGAGGCCTGCCGCTGGGAGCACGTGATGAGCGACGCGGTCGAGCGCCGCGTGCTGGCCCTGCTGAACCACCCGACGGAGTCGCCCTACGGGAACCCGATCCCGGCGCTCGCCGAGCTGGGCGAGACGGTGGAGGAGCCGACCGCGTTCCTCGGGAGCGGTCTGGTGGCGCTCACCGACATGGAGACCGACGGCGGGAAGACGGTGATCGTGCGCCGGATCGGGGAGCCGATCCAGACGGACACCTCCGTGATGCACACCCTCCGCAGGGCCGGGGTGCAGCCGGGCGCGTCGGTCAGTGTGACGCCGGGCGCCGGCGGCGGGGTCCAGGTCGGCAGCGGCGGCGAGGCGGCCGAGCTGACGGCGGAGGTGGCCATGCACGTGTTCGTGGCCCCGGCCGGCCGGGTCTGAGCCGCAGAGCGGCGGAGCGCGTGGGCCGCCCGCCGGGCGGGCGGGCCCCCCCCCCCCCCCCCCGGGGGTATAAAACAAAGAGCCGGCCCCCCCGTTTGGGTGTGTTTAAAAACGTGGGGGGCCGATGAATAAAAAACTG
>NZ_JBHWJL010000105.1:0-7625 GCF_042731495.1 Streptomyces sp. NPDC059853 | reverse complement strand
CCGTGGTTGTTCCTATTACTGTTTTTGGGCCCGGTGGCGGGGGGTGTGTTCGCCCCTTTGCGGCGGTCCGGGGGGGCGCCCCGCCGGCGGGGCGCCCCACCACCCACCCCCCGAGCACGACCCGGAGCCCCGAGCTCTCGGGGTCGTCCCTCCCGTCCTCGTCT
Organism: Streptomyces sp. NPDC059853; assembly: GCF_042731495.1. Lineage (NCBI taxonomy): Bacteria > Bacillati > Actinomycetota > Actinomycetes > Kitasatosporales > Streptomycetaceae > Streptomyces > Streptomyces sp. NPDC059853. Next base: position 7,461 of record NZ_JBHWJL010000105.1, on the reverse strand, counting down.
TCTTCTCTCCCCGCGGCGGTGGCCGGTTACCCCTGTTCCTCCCTCACTCGAACGATGGATCTTCGCGTCGAACACTAGACTTGCCGAATCTCTTTTCGATGGTGGGGAACATGTGGGGGGCACATGGAGCGGGACAGATGGCGGGCCGCGCTGGCGGCGTCGGTGGCGGGGGCGCTGCTGACGGGATGCGCGCAGACCACGCTCTTCAAGGCGCGCGGTGACCGCCCGGACGGTGGCGAGGTCGTGCTGTCCGAGGCGGCGGCGCGCGAGGAGCAGGACGACCCGGGCGCGGTGGACGAGGACGTTCCGCTGCTCGACCGGACGGCCGACGAGATCCTGCTCAGCGGGATGGAGGCGTCCTTCGGCGCCGAGTCGAAGATCGCCTCTTTCCTCCAGGAGGGCCCCGACGGGGTGGTCGAGCTGGACATGCATTACGACAACGCGGGGCGGTGCACCGGCACGTTCTCGGTACAGGGGCTCGGCGGCTTCGAGATGATCCTGGACGGTGAGCAGGGCTGGTTCAGGGCCGACGGAGAACTGGTCGAGAACCTGGTCGCGCAGGAGCCGGAGCTGGAGGGGGTGATCCGGCAGATCGAGGGCCGGTACCGGCACGTACGGCCCGGCGAGCCCGGCGCGGACGAGATGCTGACGCTGTGCGAGGCCGAGGAGTTCCACGAGGTGACGCAACTCCTCCAGGAGGAGCGCGACAGCGGTTCCGGTACGGCCGCCCCCTCCCTGCTGGAGAAGGGCGCGCTGAGCTTCCACGAGGGCCGTGAGGTCATCACCGTCGAGGGCGGCGACGCCGAGATGTGGGCGAGCGCCCTGGTGGAGACGGGGGACGAGCCGTATCTGCGCTACTGGCTGATCGACGACGCCGACGCGGACGCCGTCACCGAGGTGTGGCTCAGCGATTTCGGCGTGCCGGTCGACATCCAGGTGCCGCCGGACGACCTGGTGTACGGGGCCGACGAACTCCTCTTCGACCTCTTCGGGGAACTGCGGATCTGACCGCCGCATCCCCGCTGGTGCGCGTGCGAACGCGAGCACCCGGGGAACACCGGGGAGCCGGCGGACATGAGCGGACGCGGCACCCGCACGGCGGCCCGGACGGTGGCGGCCCCCGCCGCGGCGGTGGTCCTCCTGCCCGTGGCCGCCCCGGCAGGGGGAGGGGCGGGGCACGGCGGCGCGCCCCGGTCCGTCCGGTCAGGAGCGGCTGACCGCCGCCAGGATCTCCGGCAGCCGGTCCACCGTCCGCGCCGCCGCCAGCCGCAGCCCGGCCCAGGCCACCGCCGCGCCGTACCCGGCGCCCAGCGGCAGGACCACCCACGCCCAGCCGGCCGCCGACGCGTGCAGCCAGACCGTCAGCGCGATCAGCGGCGCGCACACCAGCGCGCTCGCCACCAGCCCGCCCACGACGCCGTACCAGACCAGCGACACCTGCCCGGCGCCCACGTTCCGCATCGCGTTGTCCTGCGGCACCGAGTACGGGAAGAGGACCGAGGCCAGCGCCCCGCAGCCCAGCAGCGCGCCCAGCAGCGCCAGCGAGATGCCGAGCGCGTCCGGCAGCTGCTGCCCGTCGCCCACGACCGCGGCCGCCACCAGCACCACCGTCACCGTGAACGGCACCCCGACCAGCGCGATCGCCAGCATCCGGCCGCGCAGCTCCGCGTACGCGTCCTCGGCCGAGGTGATGGTCTGCGCGACCAGCCAGAAGCCGCTGTAGTCCATGCCGAACTGGTTGTACATCTGCATGCCGAGCAGCCCGGCGCCCCAGCACGCGTGGTACACGGTCGCCGAGCCGGTCGAGGCCCAGATGACCGGGAACAGCAGGCCCATCCCGATGGCCATCGCCCAGCTCATCTTGGCCTTCGGGTCCCGCCACGCGTACCGCAGCGCCCGCTGCGCCACCACCCCGGCCCGCCCGGACGGCAGCAGCCGCTCCCGGACCGTCCCGCCGGAGCCCGTCCGCTCCTTCCCGGCCTCCTGCCCGCCGTCCCCGGCCGGCACCGCGGCGCCTCCCCCGGACTCCGTCCAGGGGGTGCCCCCGGGGGACGTCATCAGCCGGGTCAGCGACCGCTGCCACCACCACAGCAGCAGCCCGAGCGCCGCCACGGTCCCGGCCAGGGCCGCCGCCGCCACGCCGTACGCCCCGGCCGAGACCGCCCGTACCGCCTCGACGGAGGTGGCCGGCGGCAGCCAGCGCGCCACGTCGGCCAGGGTGTGCAGCGGCTCGGCGCTGCGGCCGTCCGCCAGCTTCTGCACCGCCAGATTGACGCCCTGGATGCCCAGCGCGATCACCACACCGGACAGGATCGCCAGATCGCGGCCCTTGCGGCTCGTCAGCAGCCCGGCGTTGGCGGTGGCCACGGCGCGCGAGAGGACCGTGCAGGTGAGCACGGTCAGGGCGGTCGCCGCGACCGCCACCGTGTACCCGGCGGCGCCGCGCGCCGTGCCCAGCGCGGCGCCCGCCACCAGCAGCGTGGTGAAGACCGGGCCGACGCCCACCACCGACGCCACCAGCTGCGCGGTCATCAGGGACCGGGGGCGCAGCGGCAGCATCGCCAGCCGCGCGGGGTCGAGTGTCTCGTCGACGGCACCGAGGAACACCGGCACGAACGCCCAGGACAGCGCGATGAGCGCGACCAGGACGGTGCCGAGGGCCGCGATGTGGCGGCTGCCGCCGAGCGCCAGCAGCCCGGCCAGGCCGAACCCGCCGAACACGGCGGCCACCACCACGGAGGTGAGGAAACCGGCCTTGCGCCCGGTGGTCTGCCGCAGGCCGTTGCGCATCAGCGCGAGCTTGAGGCGGACGAACGTCGCGGTGATGACGGCGGTGTCGCCGTAGGTGCCGCGCGGTGCCGGGGCGGTCGCCGGTGCCGCCCCCGGATCGGTCAGCGTGCTCATCGGTCGCGGTCCCCGCCCAGCCAGTCCAGCCGGTCGTCCGGGCCCGCGCCGGCCCCGGCGCCCACCAGTTCCAGGAACGCGTGCTGGAGCGAGCCGGCCTCGCCCCGTACCTCGGCCAGCGGGCCGTGCGCGCGGATCCGGCCGGTCGCCATGACGGCCACCCAGTCGCACAGCGACTCCACCAGCTCCATCACATGGCTGGAGAAGACGACGGTGGCGCCGGAGGCGGTGTAGCGCTCCAGGACGCCGCGGATGTTCTGGGCCGAGACCGGGTCGACGCCCTCGAACGGCTCGTCCAGGAAGAGGACTTCGGGGTTGTGCAGCAGGGCCGCCGCGAGGCCGATCTTCTTCCGCATGCCGGTGGAGTAGTCGACGATCAGCTTGTTCTGCGCGCCGAGCAGGTCGAGGACGTCCAGCAGCTGGCCGGCCCGCCGCTCGACCTCGGTGGCCGGTATGCCGCGCAGCCGGCCCAGATAGGTGAGCAGTTCGCGGCCGGTGAGCCGTTCGAAGAGCCGCAGCCCCTCGGGCAGGACGCCGATCCTGGACTTGACGTCCACCGGGTCCCGCCACACATCGCGCCCGGCGATCTCCACGGTGCCGGAGTCGGGCCGCAGCAGCCCGGTGATCATGGAGAGGGTGGTGGTCTTCCCCGCCCCGTTCGGGCCCACCAGCCCGATGAACCGCCCCGCGGGCAGGTCGAGATCGATCCCCGAGACCGCTACTTGTTCCCCGAAGGTCTTCCAGAGTGCTCTGACCCGGACCGCGGGCCGGTCCTGATGCCCCGTTTCTGTCATGAACCCACCCTAGGCCGCGTCTGAGAAAGGGCGCCGGTCAGGCCCGCCGCACCCCCGGCCTCCGGCCGGGAGGCGCCCCCATGCGCTTCGCTCAAGGCGGAGGGGCTTCCTCGTAGTGGGCTACTCGGATGCCTCGACAGCTCTGCCTCCCCGGCCGTTCCGGAGCAGAGACGGAGCGAAGCGGAGTGCGGCGAGGTGCCCTGCCTGGGGCACCTCCCCGCCGCCGGACTGGGGGAGCGTCGCGGGCCGGGCGGGATCTCCCGGACCCGGCCTGAGGGGCGGGAAAACGGCCCGCCCCCGTGGTGCCCCGCTCAACCGCAGTTCAGAGCCGGTTGCGGCGCTCCTGCCCGCAGGCGTAGGCGAGGTGCGGCGTCAGCTCGTCCACGTCCGGCAGCCAGCGGTTGGCCTCGGTCGGCCGGCGGACCCAGTGCACCGAGCCCCGGGTGCCGATCCGGGTCGGCGGCGCCGGGACGTACGTGCCCTCGCCCCGTACCACCAGGTCGATCAGCTCGGGCGACCAGCCCTGCTGGCGTACCAGGTCGGGCACCTTCGCGGCGCCGCCCGGCAGCACGAAGAAGTACATGCGGCCCAGCGGGGTGGCGGCCACCGGGCCGAGTCCGGTGCCCAGCCGTTCCATGCGGGCGAGCGCCAGACAGCCGGCCGCCTCCGACACCTCCAGCACGTCGAAGGTGCGCCCGGTGGGCAACAGCACCGACGCGCGCGGCTCCTTGGCCCACATGCGGCGGGCGGAGGTGGCGCTTCCGGTGGCGTGCCCCACCCAGTTGGGGCGCGTCGCGTGCGCCCCCGGCGCATCACAGGCGTCCAGGTCGCACGAACAGCGCGTGACGCCGTCGGCGTATTCGAGCCAGGTGCCCGGCAGAACGTCCCAGTGCCGCTCGTCCGCGTACTGGACCGCGTGATCCAGCATCGAGCCGCCGCGCTGCCGCGGAACGCCAGGGGCCGGAGTAACGCTGATCTTCTCTTCCACGTTGATCACAACTTACCTTCTCCACAGGGGGTAACGGGCGTGCCGTGTCCGGTCGGCGACCCTGCGTGGTGGATGCCGTCCGCATGTGGGGCGCATCGGAGCATCAGTGGGGGCGTACGGGATGGACCCGGCCGGAGCCGGGCATTGATCTTCCCTGGTGCAGGGTGCAGGCCAGCGAGGGAGCCACGTCATGACTGCAAGAACAGTGTCCCCCGGACTGACCCCAGGGTTGCCCCATTCCCGGCAGCCGAACGAGCGTCTGCTGTCGCTGATCCGCGAAGCGGGGTGCTCCAACGCGGGGTTGGCCCGGCGGGTCAATGTGTGTGCCGCCGAGCGCGGCCTCGATTTCCGTTACGACAAGACGTCGGTGGCGCGCTGGATCAGGGGCCAGCAGCCGCGCGGCCGGGCCCCCGACATCATCGCGGAGGCGCTGGGCCGCAAGCTGGGCCGGACGGTGACGGTCGACGAGATCGGCATGGGTACGGCCCGGCAGCTCGCCTCCGCGGTCGGGCTGCACTTCGCGACCGGGCTCGCGGAGGGCGTGGAGCAGGCCGCCGAGCTGTGGCGCTCGGACGTGGCACGGCGCGAGAGCGTCGGCGCGGGCGGGGCCGGCGGGGCGTACGGGACGGGCGGGGCGCATGTGGCGCCGGCCGCGCTGGTGGAGCCCAGCCGGGACTGGCTGATCACACCGGCGGACGCGGAGGTGGCGCGGGCGAGCGGCCCCCGGGTGGGCGCCTCGGACGTGGCGGCGGTGGCCGCGACCACGGCCGCGCTGGTGGATCTCGACCGGCGCTGGGGCGCGGGCCATGTGCGGCCGGTGGTGGTGCACTACCTGAACAGCGTGGTGGCCGGTCTGCTGGCGGGCTCCTACCGCGAGTCGGTGGGCCGCGAACTCTTCGGCGCCGCGGCCCGGCTGACCGAGCTGGCCGGCTACATGGCGGTGGACAGCGGGCTGCCGGGCCTCGCCCAGCGGTACTACATCCAGGCGCTGCGGCTCTCGCAGGCGGCCGGGGACCGGGGCTTCGGCGGCTATGTGCTGGCGGCCGGGATGAGCCATCTCGCGGCCGAACTGGGCAATCCGCGCGAGGTGATCCAGCTGGCGCGGGCGGCCCAGGAGGGCACCCGGGGCCGGTGCGGGGCGCGCGCGGAGTCGATGTTCCTGGCGGCCGAGGCGCGCGGGCACGCGCAGCTCGGCGACGCCGCCGCCAGCCGGCGGGCGGCCGCCCAGGCGGAGAGTGCGCTGGAGCGGGCCGGGGACCCGGCCGGTGATCCGCAGTGGATCCGGCACTTCGACACGGCCTATCTGGCGGACGAACTGGCGCACTGTCACCGGGATCTGGGGCAGGGCGACCGGCTGCGGGAACGGGCCACGCAGGCGCTGGCGGCCCACCCGGAGAGCCGGGCGCGGCGGCGGGCCATCGGGCTGGTGCTGCTGGCGACGGGCCACTTGCAGGAGGGCGAGCTGGAGGCGGCCTGCGCGACGGCGGACCAGGCGGTGACGACGCTCTCGACGCTGCGCTCGGGCCGGGGCGCCGGGTACTTCGAGGACTTCCGGACCCGGCTGGACGCGCACCAGCACGACCCCAGGGTGCGGGACTTCACGCTGCGCTGGGACCTGGCGGGCTGACCGGGGCCGGCCCCCACCGCCGGGGGCCGGCCCCGGCTGACGTACGGCGGGTGCCCCCGGGCGCCCGCCGTACGCGTGGGTGCCCGCCGGACGCCGACGGCGCCGCCGCGGACGGCACCCGGGCCCGGTGCGTCCGGCCGGAACACGCTGCCGACCCGGCCCGGGCGGCGGGCCGGTCGAGTGGGCCGGAGCGGTGCCGCTCCGGCCCCGCCGGACGTGTCCGCCCCCCGCCGCGCGGTTCCGTGGGGTTCGTCACGCCCCGGGTTTCTCAAACCGAGCGGTGCCGGGGGCCGACGCGTGGTGAGGGGCGCCCGTGACCCGGTAGCGTGACCGGCGATCGGCGTTCAGCGAACAGGAGTTCCTTGGTGACCAGCCGCAACGGTCGGGACGATGAAGCCCGCGAGGGCGTGGTGCTGCCCTCGCACCGTCAGCCGTGGGACGACGCGGGCGCGGAGACCGTGACGGCACCGACCGTGGGGCAGCCCTGGGGACAGCCGTGGGGGCCCGAGCAGCGCAACCCGGTGACCGGCCGGCAGACCGGCCACCACCAGCAGCAGCCGTATCCGCCCGGCGAGTCGTCGCAGGCCCCCGCGCCGCGGCAGCAGGGCGGCCGGCACGCCCTGCCGCAGCAGCCCACGCCCCCGATGCCCAGCACCCCGCCGGTCCGCCCCGACGAGGCCGCCACCCAGCTGATACCGCCGATCACGGACGACCACCCCGCCACCCAGATCGTGCCGCAGATCGGGGCGGGCGCCCCGCCCGCCCCGCACCACGAGGCGGCCACCCAGCTGATCCCGCCGGTCCCCGCGGACGACGACCACGCCGCCGCCACCCAGCTGATCCCGCCGGTCGGCGTGGACCACTCGACGACCCCGCTGCGCCGGCTGCCGCAGGGCGCGGCGGACTCCGAGGGCGCCACCCAGCTCATACCGCCGGTCAAGGACGTGGAGTCCACCACCCGGCTGCGCACCGTCACCCCGCCCGCCGGCCGCGGCGGACGGCACGGCAGACCGCCCGCCGCCGCCAAGGCCCCCGACGCGGACCTCGGGGCCACCCAGATGCTGCCGCCGGTCACCGATCTGCCGGAACCGCCCGCGCCGCGCGCCGGCCGCGCCGCCGCCCGTACCCCGGCCGGGCCGCCCCCGGGC
>NZ_JBHWJL010000104.1:0-16642 GCF_042731495.1 Streptomyces sp. NPDC059853 | reverse complement strand
ATGCGGGACTACGTCACGGCGGCCGGCTGCCGGATGGAGTTCCTGCGCGGCCAGCTCGACGACCCGGAGGCCACCCCCTGCGGCCGGTGCGACAACTGCGCCGGCGCCCGGTTCGACGCGGTCGTCGCACCGGACGCGCTGGCCGCCGCGCACGGCGAGCTTTCCCGGCCCGGCACCGCGGTGGAACCGCGCCGCATGTGGCCCACCGGGCTGCCCTCGATCGGTCTCGACCTCAAGGGCCGCATCCCGCCCGAGGAACAGGCCGCCACCGGCAGGGCGCTGGGCCGGCTCTCCGACATCGGCTGGGGCAACCGGCTGCGCCCGCTGCTCGCCCCCGGCGCCCCCGACACACCGGTGCCCGACGACGTGGCACACGCCGTGGTCACCGTGCTGGCGGACTGGGCGAAAGGCCCCGGCGGCTGGGCCGCGGGTGAGCCCGGCGCCACGCCCCGGCCGGTCGGGGTCGTCGTCCTCGATTCCCGCACCCGGCCGCGGCTGGTGCATTCCCTCGGCGAACGCATCGCCACCGTGGGCCGCCTCCCGCTGCTGGGCACCGTGCGGCACACCGGGGAGCCCGGGCGGACCGCACCCGGCAACAGCGCCCAGCGGCTGCGTGCCCTGCACGGCTCCCTGGAACTGCCGGCCCCGCTGACCGAGGCCCTGCGCGCGGCCGGCGGGCCCGTGCTGCTGGTCGACGACTCCACCGAATCCGGCTGGACCCTGGCCATGGCCGCCCGCTTGCTGCGCCGCGCCGGGGCCACCGCGGTCCTGCCCCTGGTCCTGGCCGTGCAGGGGTGAGGACCGTGCCCGTCAGAAGAAGCCGAGTTGGCCCGCGTCCTCCAGGGGAGACGTCCGCTCCAGGGCTTCCCGGTGCGGGGGCAGCTTCAGATGGCGCCACCGCGGCAACTGGTCCAGATAGGCCCAGGAACGACGATGGTGCTCGGTCGGTCCCTGCTCCTCCAGAGCCGCCCGGTGCACCGGGGAGGGGTAGCCGGCATTGCTGTCGAAGCCGAACGCGGGGTGCTCCCCGGCCAGTTCGGCCAGCATCCCGTCCCGGGTGACCTTGGCGATGACCGAGGCGGCGGCCACCGACACACAGGACAGATCGCCCTTGATCACCGTGCGGACCTGCCAGGGAGCGCCCAGATAGTCGTGCTTGCCGTCCAGGATCACCGCGTCGGGGCGCTCCGGCAGCCCCTCCAGGGCCCGCACCGCGGCCAGCCGCAGCGCGGCGGTCATCCCCAGGGCGTCGATCTCCTGCGCCGAGGCGTGCCCGAGCGCGTGGGCGGTCACCCAGCCGCTGAGCACCTCGGCCAGTGCCACCCGGCGGGCCGGGGTCAGCAGCTTGGAGTCCGTCAGCCCCTCCGGCGGACGGCGCAGCCCGGTGACGGCGGCGCACACCGTGACCGGTCCCGCCCAGGCACCGCGGCCGACCTCGTCCACCCCGGCGACGATCCGCGCCCCGGTGGTGGCGCGAAGTGACCGCTCGACACGATGAGTAGGAGGTTCGTACGCCATGACACCACCCAGCCTAGTGGCCGCCGTGCCACCGCCTCGACCGAGGGGTCGGCCGCGCCCAGGTCAGCGACGGTTCGGAGGGCGCGTTCCCGCGCTCTCGAAAGGGAGTTCAGGGGTGTGCCAGTGCTCGAAGGGCCGGTCCAGGTGGTAGCGCCCGTTGCGGCCCAGACGCAGTTCCCTGGTCTCGCCGTTCCCCGGGTTGGACAGCGACTCGAACTCGGCCACCGACCAGTGCAGCCAGCGCATGCAGAACAGCCGCATGGTCAGCCCGTGCGTCACCAGCAGCACGTTCGGCGGGTGATCGGGCGACTCGAAGCTGCGCCACAGACTCTCCAGGAAGGCGCCCACCCGGTCGTACACATCCGCGCCCGACTCACCTTGCGCGAAGCGGTAGAAGAAGTGCCCGTACGCGTCCCGCGCCCGCTTCTGCCGGCGCACGTCCTCCCGGTCCTGCCAGTTCCCCCAGTCCTGCTCCCGCAACCGGGGTTCCTCGCGCACCCGCACCAGCGTCGGGTCCAGGCCCAGCAACTGGAACGTCTGGAGTGTGCGCCGGTAGGGGGACACATACGCCGACACCCCCTCGTCGCCGAAGACCGCCCGCAGCCGCGCGCCGGCATCCACCGCCTGCCGGCGGCCCCGCTCCGTCAGCTCCAGAGCGTGATCGGGGACGCGCTCGTAGACCGAGTCGTCGTAGTTACCCTGTGACTCTCCGTGCCGGAGCAGAACGATGCGCCTGGGCTGTGCCATACGGTCAGCCTAGTTCGCGCCGGGCCGCGAACGGCTCAGACCGTCCAGGACGGCTCCACATCGATGACATCACCGGTGAGCGAGGCGATGTCGTCACCCGTCTGTGCCCGCACCCCCAGCCGCTCCACGCGATCCGCCCGGTACTTGGCGCGTTCGGCCGAGGAGTTCCACATCGACAGCACCAGGAACGCGTGCTCGTCGGCCGCTTCCGCGAACACCCCGCGCAGCATGCCGGGCGAGCCGGCCATCGCCGGGTTCCACACCCGCTCCTGCATCAGCGCGAAGTGCTCGGCCCGGTCCTCGTGCACGGTGCAGTGCGCCACCCGCAGCAGATCGGCATCCGTGAACCGCGGCTCGAAGCCCATCTTCACATCGAAGCGGTACTCGAACAGCCGCACCACCGGGTCCCGGTAACTGTCGCGCTGACCTGCCGCGATACGGTCGTGGGCGTTCACCATGAAGGAGTCGTACAGCGCACGGCTCTCCCAGAAGGCGAACAGGTGCACCACCCCCGGCTCCCGCCGGCTCCAGCCACCGCCCTGCCCCCGGAAACCCGGCTCACGGGGCAGCACGGCCCACTCCTGTTGCCCCCGGTGAAAGCCGCTTCGGTCGATCACGGTGCAGCGTGTCCACTTGACCAGCACCGCGCCATCGTACGGCCATCCGGGGGACCCTTACCGCATCCCGCCCCGCCGCATCAGGAACTCCTCGAAGGTGCCGCGCCCCTGCGCGTGCTCCGGCGTGAGCAACCCGCCCCGGCGCACCGCCCGCACGACCTTCCCCGGGAGCCGCACCGGCAGCACCGGCCGGTGCCATCCCCGGGCCCGCGCCGTCAGAGCCGCCAGCTCCCGCAGCGCGCGCACCTGCGGCCCGCCGAAGTCGGCCACCCGTCCGGCCGGCTCCCCCACCGCCAGCTCCGCGAGCCGATCGCCCACCTCCCGCACGTCCACCGGCTGCACCCGCGTGTCCCCGCCCAGTGTCCACACCACGGGCGAGAGCCGCTGCACCGTCGTCAGCCGGGCGATCAGATCGTGGAACTGGGTGGCCCGCAGCGTGGTCCACGGGAGCCCCGATTCCGCCACGATCCGCTCGCACGCCAGCTTGTGCCGGTAGTAGCCCAGCGGCACCCGGTCCACGCCCACGATCGAGATGTACACCAGATGCGGCCGGGCACCGCGCAGCGCCGCCTCCACCAGATGGCGGGTGGCCACCGTGTCGTCCTTCGCCGGAGCGCTGGCGCAGTGCACCACCGTCGCGGCGCCCTCCAGCGCCGCGTCCAGACCGGTGCCGGTGGCCAGGTCACCCACCGCCCACTCCCGGGGCGTGCGATCGGCCCGCGGATGCGGACGCCGGCTGAGCACCCGCACCTCGTACTCGTCCTCCAGCAGCCGCCGCACCACCTGACGGCCCAGCGTCCCCGTCCCCCCGGTCACCACGATCGCACCGCTGCTCGCCTCCATCCCCCCATGGTGCGCCGCGGCACGACGGGGCCGGGGAAGAACCGCCGGACGGTTCCTCCCCGGCCCCGGGACGGATCAGCTGCAGCCGCTGGTGGAGCCGCAGCCCTCGCACAGGTAGCAGCTGCCGGCCCGGCGCATCTTGGTGCCGCACGACAGACACAGCGGGGCGTCCGCGTTCAGGCCCAGCTGCATCTCCAGCAGCTCCGTGGAGCTGTGCGCCTCACGCGGCGCGGGGCGCTCCTCGGCCGCCACCTCGGGCTCGGGGCGCGGCGGGCTGGTGTCCGTGCCGCGCGGCGCGGACTGGGACAGCGCCTCGATGTCCAGGTCGTCCTCGACCGGCTCGTAGGAGCCGGTGTCCAGGTGCCGCTGGCGCTCGGCCGCCGTGTGGATGCCCAGGGCCGACCGGGTCTCGAAGGGCAGGAAGTCCAGCGCCAGCCGGCGGAAGATGTAGTCCACGATGGACTGCGCCATCCGCACGTCCTGGTCGTCCGTCATGCCGGCCGGCTCGAAGCGCATGTTGGTGAACTTCGAGACGTAGGTCTCCAGCGGGACGCCGTACTGCAGACCGACCGAGACGGCGATGGAGAAGGCGTCCATCATCCCGGCGAGCGTGGAGCCCTGCTTGGACATCTTCAGGAAGACCTCGCCCAGGCCGTCGTCCGGGTACGAATTGGCGGTCATGTAGCCCTCGGCGCCGCCCACCGTGAACGAGGTGGTGATGCCGGGCCGCCCCTTCGGCAGCCGCTTGCGGACCGGGCGGTACTCGACCACCTTCTCCGGCTCGGCCGCGGCGGCCGGGGCCTCCTTCTCCTGCGTGGTGGTCTTCTTCGCCGACAGCGGCTGGCCGACCTTGCTGTTCTCCACGTAGACGGCCAGCGCCTTGGTGCCCAGCTTCCAGCCCTGGAGGTAGATCTCCGCCACGTCGTCGACGGTCGAGGTGCTCGGCATGTTGACCGTCTTGGAGATCGCCCCGCTCAGGAACGGCTGCGCGGCGGCCATCATCCGCACGTGCCCCATCGGCGAGATGGCGCGCTCGCCCATGGCGCAGTCGAAGACCTCGTAGTGCTCGGTCCGCAGCCCGGGCGCGTCCACCACGTTGCCGTGCTCGGCGATGTGCGCGACGATCGCCTCGATCTGCTCGGGCTGGTAGCCGAGCCGCTTCAGCGCCTTGGGCACGGTGTTGTTCACGATCTGCATCGACCCGCCGCCGACCAGCTTCTTGAACTTCACCAGCGCCAGGTCGGGCTCGATGCCCGTGGTGTCGCAGTCCATCATCAGGCCGATGGTGCCGGTGGGGGCCAGCACCGAGGCCTGCGCGTTGCGGAAACCGTTCTTCTCGCCCAGCCGCAGCACGTCCTGCCACGCCTCGGTGGCCGCCGCCCAGACCGGGGTGTCCAGGTCGTCCATCCGGCGGGCCGCGTCATTGGCCTGCGCGTGCTGCTCCATGACCCGGTTGTGCGCCTCGGCGTTGCGCGCGTATCCCTCGTACGGGCCGACGATCGCGGCCAGTTCGGCGGAGCGCCGGTAGGAGGTGCCGGTCATCAGCGAGGTGATCGCGCCGGCCAGCGCCCGGCCGCCGTCCGAGTCGTAGGCGTGGCCGGTGGCCATCAGCAGGGCGCCCAGGTTGGCGTAGCCGATGCCCAGCTGGCGGAAGGCGCGGGTGGTCTCGCCGATCTTGTGGGTGGGGAAGTCGGCGAAGCAGATGGAGATATCCATCGCCGTGATGACCAGCTCGACGACCTTGACGAAGCGCTCGACGTCGAAGGACTGGTGCCCCTGGTCGTCGTCGCGCAGGAACTTCATCAGGTTCAGCGAGGCCAGGTTGCACGAGGAGTTGTCCAGGTGCATGTACTCGCTGCACGGGTTCGAGGCGCTGATGCGGCCGGACTCCGGCGAGGTGTGCCAGTGGTTGATCGTGTCGTCGTACTGGATCCCCGGGTCGGCACAGGCGTGGGCGGCCTCCGCCATCTTGCGGAACAGGGCGCGGGCGTCGACCTCCTCGACCGTCTCGCCGGTCAGCCGGGCCTTGAGAGCGAACTTCCCACCTCTCTCCACCGCCCGCATGAACGTGTCGTTGACCCGCACCGAGTTGTTGGCGTTCTGGTACTGCACCGACGTGATGTCGTCGCCGCCCAGGTCCATGTCGAAGCCGGCGTCGCGCAGCGCCCGGATCTTCTCCTCCTCCTTCACCTTGGTCTCGATGAAGGCCTCCACGTCCGGGTGGTCCACGTCCAGCACCACCATCTTGGCGGCCCGGCGGGTGGCACCGCCCGACTTGATGGTGCCGGCGGAGGCGTCCGCGCCGCGCATGAAGGAGACCGGTCCCGAGGCGTTGCCGCCGGAGGAGAGCAGTTCCTTGGAGGAGCGGATCCGGGAGAGGTTCAGGCCGGCGCCGGAGCCGCCCTTGAAGATCATGCCCTCTTCCTTGTACCAGTCGAGGATCGACTCCATCGAGTCGTCGACGGACAGGATGAAGCAGGCGCTGACCTGCTGGGGCTGCGCGGTGCCGACGTTGAACCACACCGGGGAGTTGAAGCTGAAGATCTGGTGCAGCAGGGCGTAGGCCAGCTCGTGCTCGAAGATCTCGGCGTCGGCCGGGGAGGCGAAGTAGCCGTGCTTCTCGCCGGCCTCGCGGTAGGTGCGCACCACCCGGTCGATGAGCTGCTTGAGGCTCGTCTCGCGCTGGGGCGTGCCGACGGCACCGCGGAAGTACTTGCTGGTGACGATGTTGACCGCGTTCACCGACCAGCTGTCGGGGAACTCGACGCCACGCTGCTCGAAGTTGACCGAGCCGTCGCGCCAGTTGGTCATGACGACGTCACGGCGCTCCCAGACCACCTCGTCGTAGGGGTGCACGCCGGGGGTGGTGTGGACGCGTTCGACCCGCAGCCCCTTGCCGGCCTTGCCTCCGGTGCCCTTGCCGCCCTTGGCGCGCGAGCCACCGCGTGCCGGGCCGCTCGTCGTCTCAGTCATTCCGCCTCCCTGTCGGGCACAAGGCCCTGGTGCGACCGGATCGTTCCTCGGTCACGTGTGTCTGTTCTCCTGGCCGGGCGCGGCAGTGCGCTCCGGCCGGCCTGTGGGGGTCACGGTGCGGGGCGCCGCTCATCCGGCGGCGGGCGGCACCGTGACCTGGTTGTCGTGGCCCGGGGCGCCGTCGGCGCCGGTCTCGGCCGGCTCCGGTCCGCGCAGCTCCGCGATGGCCGCCTCGAAGTCCTCCAGCGAGTCGAACGCCCGGTAGACGGACGCGAAGCGCAGGTAGGCCACCAGGTCCAGCTCGCGGAGCGGGCCGAGTATGGCGAGTCCGACGTCGTGCGTGGAGAGTTCGGCGCTGCCGGTGGCCCGGACGGCCTCCTCCACGCGCTGGCCGAGCAGGGCTAGGGCGTCCTCGGTGACGGGACGGCCCTGGCACGCCTTGCGCACCCCGGCGATGACCTTGGTGCGGCTGAAGGGCTCGGTGACGCCGCTGCGTTTGATGACCATGAGCGAGGCGGTCTCCACCGTGGTGAAGCGCCGCGAACAGCTCGGGCACTGGCGGCGCCGGCGGATCAGCGCGCCGTCGTCCGCGGTGCGGCTGTCGACGACCCGGCTGTCGGGGTGCCTGCAGAAGGGGCAGTGCATGCCGCCTCTCCCTTCCTCCGGCCGCGATGACGCAGCGTGCTCGCCAGCTGCTCTCCGACATGGCTCATCAGCCCTCACGGGGGCCACTGGCGTACCCCCTGAGCACTCCCCAGCATAGGCGATCCTCCGCGTCGGCGATGACCGGGGACCACAACTTGTGGGATGCCGTCGCTTATCAAACCACTAGATCTAGGGTTGAGGCGCGAGGACCCCCGGGCCGCGTGTCGGGTGGCGGACGCGGACGGGCGGGGGTGGGCGACGGTGCGCGCCGGGCGCGCGCATGGGAGGCTATCGCATCAGCCTGTGACCGGTTGCCGTCGCATACACCGCAGCGGCCGGGCACGTCAGCTGATCAGCGATATTTCACTCGAACGTGCGTTTGGCGCAACCTTTCGATAGCAACTACCGTTGTCTGACTAGGGAGTACCACCACGAAGGGGCCGACATGACCACCGCAGCAGACGACGCCATCACCGCCGCCGAGCGCCGCCAGGACCGGCTTTCGGCACCCCACGGAGCGAGCCTGCGCCCGGACAGCAGCGCCGCACGGTCGCTGCCGGGGCGCCCGCCGGGCATCCGGGCCGACAGCTCGGGGCTCACCGACCGCCAGCGGCGGGTGATCGAGGTGATCCGTGACTCGGTGCAGCGGCGCGGCTACCCGCCGTCCATGCGGGAGATCGGCCAGGCCGTGGGGCTCTCCAGCACCTCCTCGGTGGCGCACCAGCTGATGGCCCTGGAGCGCAAGGGCTTCCTGCGCCGCGACCCGCACCGGCCGCGCGCCTACGAG
Organism: Streptomyces sp. NPDC059853; assembly: GCF_042731495.1. NCBI lineage: Bacteria > Bacillati > Actinomycetota > Actinomycetes > Kitasatosporales > Streptomycetaceae > Streptomyces > Streptomyces sp. NPDC059853. The sequence continues at coordinate 8,512 of NZ_JBHWJL010000104.1, read as the reverse complement.
GTACGGGGCGCCGAGACCCCCACCCCGCCCCCCGCCGACACCGCGGGCAAGCCGGCCGCCTCCTACGTGCCCCTGGTCGGCCGGATCGCCGCCGGTGGCCCGATCCTCGCCGAGGAGTCGGTCGAGGACGTCTTCCCGCTCCCCCGGCAGCTCGTCGGCGACGGAGAGCTGTTCGTCCTGAAGGTGGTCGGCGACTCCATGATCGAGGCGGCCATCTGCGATGGCGACTGGGTCACCGTCCGCCGCCAGCCGGTCGCGGAGAACGGCGACATCGTGGCCGCCATGCTGGACGGCGAGGCCACCGTCAAGCGTTTCCGGCGGGAGGACGGCCAGGTCTGGCTGCTGCCGCACAACCCCGCCTACCAGCCCATCGCCGGGGACGAGGCGACCATCCTGGGCAAGGTCGTCGCCGTCATGCGGCGCGTCTGAGCGAGCCCGCGCCGCACCACCCTTCTCCCTCCCTCCCCGGTGCCGTCAGGACGCGGCAGCCTTCCGCGCTGCCGCGTCGATCGCCGCCAGGGAGCGCCGGACCTGATTCCGGTCCGTGGTCGTCCAGAAGTCGGGCATCGAGGCCCGCAGGAAGCTTCCGTAGCGGGCCTTGGCCAGCCGGGGATCCAGGACCGCCACCACACCGCGGTCCCCCGTCGCCCGCACCAGCCGGCCCGCGCCCTGCGCCATCAGCAGCGCCGCATGGGTCGCGGCCACCGCCATGAACCCATTGCCGCCCGCCTCCTCCACGGCCTTCTGCCGCGCGCTGAGCAGCGGATCGTCGGGCCGTGGGAACGGAATGCGGTCCATCACCACCAACTGACAGCTGGGGCCCGGCACATCGACGCCCTGCCACAGCGACAGCGTGCCGAACAGACAGGTCGGCTCGTCCTCGGCGAAGGTCCGGATCAGCTCGCCCAGGGTCTCCTCGCCCTGCAGCAGGATCGGCATCTCCAGCCGGCCGCGCAGTTCCTCGGCCGCGGCCTGGGCCGCGCGCATGGAGGAGAAAAGACCCAGGGTGCGCCCGCCCGCCGCCTCGATCAGCCCGGCCAGCTCCTCCAGCATGTCCGCCCGGCCGCCCTCCCGGCCCGGGGTCGCCAGATGCTTGGCCACATAGAGGATGCCCTGCTTGGGGTAGTCGAAGGGTGAGCCCACATCCAGGCCCTTCCACTCCGGGAACTCCTCGCCGTGCGCCCCCTCCGGCGCGAGCCCCAGCGAGGCGCCCACCCCGTTGAAGTCCCCGCCCAGCTTGAGGGTGGCCGAGGTCAGCACCACCGACCGCTCGGTGAACAGCTTCTCCCGCAGCAGCCCCGACACCGACAGCGGGGCGACCCGCAGCGAGGCACCGTACCGCTCGTGCCGTTCGCACCAGATGACATCGAACTCCGACGACTCCACCAGGCGTTCGGCCACCTCGTGGACATGCTCCACGGAGGCGAGCGCCTGCTTGCGCACCGCGTCCTCGTCGCTCAGCGCAGCGTCCCGGGTGGCGCCGAGCGCCGTGATCACCGTCCGGGCGGCATCGCGCAGCGCCACCAGGGCGTACGCCAGATCCTCGGGCAGCTCGGTCAGCCGCCCGGGCTCGGCCACGTCCATCAGCCGTTCGAAGGTCTCGGACGCGGTGAGCATCGCGTCCGCCGCCTTCTCGTCCACGATCTTGGCGGCCCGGCGCACCGCCCGGCCGACACTGCCCGGGTTCAGCTCGCCGGTGGCCACCCCGGTGACCCGGGACACCAGCTCGTGCGCCTCGTCCACGATCAGCACCTCGTGGCCCGGCAGGACCGGGGCGCCCTCGATCGCGTCGATCGCCAGCAGCGCGTGGTTGGTGACGATGACATCGGCGACCTTGGCGCGCTCCCGGGCGGCCTCGGCGAAGCACTCCGCGCCGTAGGCGCACTTGCTCGCGCCCAGGCATTCGCGCGAGGAGACCGAGACCTGCGACCAGGCCCGGTCCGACACCCCGGGTGTCAGCTCGTCCCGGTCGCCGGTCTCCGACTCGTCCGCCCAGTCCCGCAGGCGCAGCAGGTCCTTGCCGAGCTTGCTGCTGGCCCCGCCGGACCGCTCGGCCGCCTCGAAGGGGTCGAACAGGCCCTGGTCCTCCTCCTGCGGCACGCCCTCGTGCAGCCGGTGCAGACACAGATAGTTGGCCCGCCCCTTGAGGGTGGCGAACTCCGGGCGGCGGCGCAGCAGCGGACGCAGCGCCTCCACCGTGCGGGGGAGGTCGCGCTCCACCAGCTGCCGCTGGAGGGCGAGCGTGGCGGTGGCCACGACGACCCGGTCGCCCCCGGCGAGCGCGGGCACCAGGTAGCCCAGGGACTTCCCGGTGCCGGTGCCCGCCTGCGCCAGCAGATGCGTGCCGCCGTGGATCGCTTCCGCGACGGCCTGCGCCATCGCGACTTGGCCGGGCCGCTCGCTGCCGCCGACGGCGGTCACAGCAGCGTGCAGCAGGTCGGTGAGGGCCGGCCCCCCGGATGTGACAGTCATAGGCCAGCCACCTTACGCGGCGCCACTGACACCGCCGTCGTTCCTCGGCCTCAGCCCGCGTGCAGCGGGTTGGCCACGGTGCCCTCGATCGCGGCGTGCGGACGCTCCGCACGGTCCCGGTAACCGTCCAGATGCAGCCGGTTGCGGTTCAGGCACAGCCGCTGGATCCGCGGGGCCAGCAGATCGAAGGTGTCGAAACGGTTCTTCAGCTCGGGGAAGCGCCGCTGGTACCGGAGAATCTCCGCCCGTACGAGTGACCAGAAGTCGTCCTCCGGCACCCCGAGCTGTTCCTCGCACAGCGGTGCCAGGTACCGGAACACCCCGACGAACAGCCCGGAGTGGATGAACTGCGGCAGGAAGTGCGGCGGCTCGGTGAGCAGGACCGAGCGCACCTCCTCGGGGATGCCGGCGAACTCCGGCAGCGGATCGGCGCTGAGGTTCACGTCGTCCACGAAGTCCTTCACCGCCAGCCGTACCGGTACCTCCCGCTCGTCGAAGACCACGATCGCGTTCTCCCCGTGCGGCGAGAAGACCGTGCCGTACCGGTAGAGGAAGTGCAGCAGCGGCGGCAGCAGGGCGCCGAAGAGCCGCCGCAGCCAGTCGCCGGGGGCCAGTCCGGAGCGGTCCACCAGTTCCGCCGTCAGGGCCCGGCCGTCCCGGCCGCGCTGGAGCAGCGCCGCCAGCGTCCTGGCCCGCTCGCCCGCCGCCAGCTGCGGCCCGATCGGCTCGCGCCAGATGCACCCCAGCAGTTCACGGAACTGGTACGGCACCTGGGGCAGCCGGTCGTACAGCGGGTGGGCGACGGTCACCGAGGCCGTCTCGCCGAGCAGGATGACCCGGGTCTCGGCGAGGTACGGGTCGGTGTCGCGCAGCGCGTGGATCCAGCGGGTGACGGCGGGCGCGGCCAGCGTCCGTTCGGTGGGGAGCCCGCGGAACACCAGGGTGTTGAGGATGGACAGCGGCAGTTTCACGCTGCGGCCGGTGGGCCGGCTGACGTTGAGGAACGTTCTGATGGACTGCTGCGGCAGCCGCAGTTCGCCGTCGCTGGGCAGTTCGATCAGCTGCCCGGTGGCGAGTTGCGGGGCGTACAGCGGGGCGATGGTCTCGTCCCACTGCCAGGGGTGGACCGGGAGCCACAGATAGTCGGCGGGCTCCCGGCCGGCCCCGGCGACGGTCTCGGCGAAGGCGCGGCGCACCGGCGCGGACAGTTCCTCGGCGTACAGCGTCCCGGGGTCGGCCAGGTCCGGGACGCCGCGGTAGCGGGCCAGGTCGCGGTGGACCGCGAGCCACGGCAGGGCGCGCGGGCTGCGGGCCTCGGGCGCCCACTGGGCGGCGTCGGCGGCGGAGAATCCGACCCGGCCCTTGTTGGCGACCAGCCAGGGGTGCCCGCTCTGATGGCCCTCCAGGGCCCCGTAGTCGAGGTCGGCGAGTTCGGCGGCGGTCAGGGCGTTCTCGGCGAGCACCACGTCGGCGGCGAGGGTGGCGGTGAGTTCGCGCAGCAGATGGCCGAGTGTGTCGCCGCTCAGCCCGAGAACGGTGCTGTGGCCGTCGGCGACGAAGGAGAGCGGGTCGGCGCCGGCGGGCAGCGAGCCGGGGTCGACCCGCCAGTGGCCGTAGGCGCCCCGGGCGGCCCGGAAGCGGTGGACGGTACCGGGGGTGACCGGCAGCCGGTAGGCGTCCGGGCCGTGCTCGGGGTCGGGGTCCGGGGTGATGATCCCCTCGTAGGCGAACTCGCCGAGCATCTTGGCGAGCAGGTGTCGCGCGGCGTCGTTCCAGGCCGCTTCGGATATGGGCAAGGGAACTCCTCGGTCGGGGACGGGGGACGGCGAAGCTCCGCGCTCAGCGGTCCCGGAGCATGATCGCGGCGCGCTTGTCCGGCAGGTCGGCCTCCGCCGTCTTGCGGAAGCCGGCCGCCCGGAAGGCCGCGACGGAGGCCGCGTTGCGGACGTCGGGCTCGGCGACGATCCGGGCGCAGCGCGGGTGGTGCCGCAGCACCAGGGCGGAGACCGCGCGCAGCAGTTCGGCGCCGAGGCCGCGGCCCCGGTCCCGGCCGGTGCCGATCAGCAGATGGAGCCCGATGTCGTGCGGCGCCGCCGGGTAGTGCCGGGCGAGCGGATCGAGGTCGGCGCGGTAGACCTCCCAGTAGCTCATCGGCCGGCCGTCCAGCAGGCCGAGGCACGGCACGCTGCGGCCGTCCCCGGCGAGCTGGGCGCCGATGTGCGCGGCGGTGCGCTCCCGCGGTCCGGCCAGCGCCCACCAGCGGTCCACCACCGGGTCGTTCATCCAGCCGGCCAGCAGCGCCAGATCGCGCCGCGGGTCCACCGGGAGCAGCCGGAACAGTCCACCCGCTGTGACGGCCGGCCCCCACGCGCCGACCGCACCGACGGGCGCGGCGTAGTCGGCGGGGCGCGGCAGCTCCAGTTCGAGGGTGTCCTCGCAGCCGGGTTCGCGGATGGCCACGGCGCCTCCTAGCAGGTGGTGAGGGGGTTGGGGACCGTGACGTACACGGACTGGCCGTCCACAGGACCGACCAGTTCGTCCAGGCCGTGCAGCCGGGTGAGCAGATTGGCCTTGCAGCGCAGGGTGGCGCTGTCCAGGAGATGCGCGGCGAGCCGGGAGACCGGCTGTCCGGGTTCTGCGGTGGCCAGGCCGCCGAGGAAGCGGCGGAAGGCGGCCAGCAGGAGCGCTTCGTCGGCCAGCCGCTGGGAGCCGAAGGCGCCGATCAGGCCGAGCACGTTGTTGATGCCGAGGTAGTACGCGAACCGTTCGTCGGTCACCTCGTCGCCGACGAAGGTGTCGGACAGCTCGCCGACGCCGGGCAGCCGCCGGTCGAGGGCGTCCCGGGCCGACTCGCGGAAGTAGTAGCCCTGATTGTCGCGGTACCGGCCGCCCACCGGCCAGCCCTCGGCGTCCAGCAGCACCAGGGTGTTCTGCTGGTGGGCCTCCAGGGCCACGCCGGCCTGGGCGTCCAGCCACAGGATGGGGCGCACCACGGTCTGGAGGTAGCGCAGGAACCACTCGGCGGCGATCGAGGGGACGCCGCGGCCGGTGCGCTCGGCGAGGGTGGTGACGGTGTCGGCGAGCCGGGAGCGCAGCCGGGCGGGGGCGATGCCCGGCCAGGGGCGCGGTGCGGTGAGACCCGCCAGGCACACCGGGTCGTCCCCGGGGGTGAAGGGGTTGTGCCGCAGCAGGGTGTCCAGGCCGGGGACCGGCGTGCCGGAGGGATCGTCCACGGCGAGGTAGGCGGGGTCGCGGACGATGTCGAAGCCGGGGCCGTCGGGGAAGGCCGCGCGCCACTGTGCGCCGAGTCCGGTGCCCAGCAGCCGGTGCACCTCGACGCCGCGGTGCAGTTCCTTGCGGAGGTTCTCGCGGCGGGAGTTGGTGATGCTGAGTCCGAGCGAGAGCTTGAGCATGAAGGGGGCGCCGGGCCGGTGGACGGTCCGTACCGAGGAGGTCGGGTGCCAGGGCGCGCCGTGTTCGCCCAGGTCGTGCAGGGCGCCGGCGGCCAGCAGCGCGGCGACGGCCGGGCGGTGCAGGATGTCGCGGGCCTGCCAGGGGTGCAGGGGCAGGGGGGCGGTGTCCCGGGGCAGCGGGAGCGCGGCGCCGGCCAGCCGGCCGGCCAGTTCGGCGGCGGGGACGGGGGTGCCCTCGCCGTCGTGCCAGGCGGAGTCGGTGGCCAGCAGCGCCCGGTCGACGGCCAGCCAGTGCAGCGGGAAGGAGCCGCGCAGCTCCGGGGAGTACCGGCGGGCGTCGGCGCCGGCCAGCCCCTCGCGGCTCTTGGGGGTGGGGTGCAGCGGATGGCCGAGGAGCAGGGCCTGTTCGGCTTCGAGGAAGGCGTCGCGGTGGTCGGCGGGGCCGGGTGCGGTGCGGCGGTCGGCGAGGAAGACGGCGGTGCGCTGGACGGAGTCGGCGACCCGACCGACCAGGGCGACCGCCTCGCGGACTCCGCGTGCCGCGCGCGGTCCGGCGCCGCTCTCCCGGGCCAGCAGCGCGGCGAGGGCGGTGGCGTCGAGCGGGGGCGCGTCGTGCGGGGCGCCGTCGAGGACGGGGAGGCCGAACCGGTGCCAGCCGGTGGGCGACCAGTAGCGCACCGGTACCCGCAGGGCGGTGCCGGAGGCGGCCAGCGGCACCCGCAGTTCGTGGTCGGCGGGGCGCTCCAGGCCGGTTTCGCGCACCCAGCAGCGCAGCAGGTTCTCGATGCCCGCCGCGTCGGCGGCCAGTTCGGGATCGGGCTGCTCCAGCGGATCGCCGGTGGCGACGGCCGGCGGGAGGGCGGCGGTGCCCGGTCCGTTCTCGGAGGCGGCGGGACGGCGGTGTCCCGGGATCGCCGGCTCGACGAGCCGGGCCAGCCGCCGGCGCACCGGCTGACGCTCGCGGGCCGGGCTGGGCTCCGGGCGGGGGCGTGCGGTCATCGGGGTACGGCGCGCGCTGGCCGGAGTGAGCCGCCGCGCCTCCCTCCTTCGGCCATGGGGGGTGTGTCATGTCTGCGGCATCCCGCCGCATAGGGAGTAACGACGCGGCCGCCGCGCGATAACGGCCTGTATCAAGATCCTTTGCACGAAGCACCGCGCAACGCCGCCACGGCGTGGCCGGAACCGGGGACCCCATGACCGCCGTCCTGGGATGCACCGGCATAGTGTGAGAACGCTCCCGCACCATGGCGGGGCACATGACAAGCCGCACTCAGGCACAACTCCGGGGGAGTTCACCCATGTCTTCGATACGCGGGCGGCTCGGACGCCGCCGTACCGCCCTGGCCGCCACGGCCATGGCGGCCGCGCTCGCGCTCACCGTCAGCGCGTGCAACGGCGACGACGAGCCCAGCACCGACGCCAAGCCCAGCGACGGCGGCCAGATGCAGGACCTGCTCGACAACCTGCCCTTCGACGTCGACGTCGAAGCCTGGATCAACGGCGGCTGGGAAGACTGGGACACCGACAAGTGGATGCGCGACATCGGTGAGTTCATCAACCCGGTCATCGAGGGCCTGTGGGACTCCGACCGCATGGAGGAGGCCCAGGACCCCGACCAGGCGATCGACGAGACCGAGATCGAGGAGGACGTCAACCCTCCGGAGAGCGACGACCCGCAGGCCGACCGGGGCATCACCGACGTCGAGCCGCTGCCGGTCGAAGCGCAGCAGGTGGCCTTCCCGTACACCGACAACGCGGCCCCGATCGGCAAGGTGTTCTTCGACACCCCCGAGGGCTCCATGGTGTGCTCCGGCACGGTCGTGAAGGACCCGGCCAAGCCCGGTCAGTCCAACCTCGTCGCCACCGCCGGCCACTGCGTGCACGCCGGAACCGAGGGTGGCTGGTTCCGGAACATCGCCTTCGTCCCTGCCTTCAACAACAACGGCGCGACCGACCCGTACAGCACCCCGTTCGAGGAGATGGCCCCCTACGGCATCTACTGGGCCGACTACGTCTCCACCACCCAGTACTGGATCGACAACGGCACGGCGATGGGCGGCGGCGGCGCGCACGGCGACTTCGCCATCCTGGAGGTCGAGAACGAGAACGGCTCCACCCAGTCCCTGGAGGAGACCGTCGGCAACGCCGTGGAGATCGACTTCGACGCCCCGGCCGTCTCCGGCCTCGGCGACGTCACCCTCTACGGCTTCCCGGCCGCCGATCCCTACGACGGCAACCTGATGTACAACTGCACCGACACCCCCTCCCGGCTGTCCCTGGACAGCTCGATGCCGGGCATGTACTGGGCCGGCTGCACCATGACCGGCGGCTCCTCCGGCGGCCCCTGGATCCGCTGGGACGCGGACAACGAGCCCCGGCTGATCTCGGTGAACTCCATCGGCCCGATGGAGAGCACCTGGCTGGCGGGCCCGCGTCTCGAGGACGACGCGCGGGCGGTGCTCGACCACGTCAGCAGCGGCCGGCGCTGATCCGCTCCGCGCGCACGGGCCGGGGGCCGACCCCACAAACCGCGGGGTGACGGGCCCCCCCCGGCGCCGGCGCGAATTCAAAAAAAACAGCCCACCCCACAAATTGACAAACAGGGTGGGGGCGTGGGGGGGTGAGAA
>NZ_JBHWJL010000103.1:0-16828 GCF_042731495.1 Streptomyces sp. NPDC059853 | reverse complement strand
CGCGGAGACCCTGCGCGGACGGCCGGCGCGGACGGCCGGCGCGGACGGCTAGCGGCGCAGCCGCACGGGCTCGCCGGGCCCGCTGCGCCGGACCAGCCACGCCTCGGTGATGTGGGTGAACATGGCCTCGGCGGCGCCGTCCGGGTCATGGGCGGCGATGCGTTCGTAGATGCGGCGGTGGCCCTGATTGGACGCCACGCACAGGGCCGGCTCGGTCTTCCCCACATAGCGGGCGGTGTTGATGGCCTGGCTCTCCAGTGAGCGCACCACCGCACGGGCGATGCGGTTCTGCGAGACCCGCATGATCGTGTCGTGGAAGGCCCGGTCGTGCTCCTCGTAGGTGACGTGGTCGTCCACCAGTTCGTCCATGGTTTCGACGAGGGTGCGCAGCTGGTCGACGGCCTCGTCCGTGGCGAGCTGGGCGGCGAGGTTGGCCATGTCGGACTCCAGCAGCCGCCGGGTGACGACGAGGTCGTCGAGGATCGTCAGGCTCTCGTCCCCCTCGACGCTGGCTCCCAGGACCAGTTCGTCCAGCATGTTCCACCGGGTCGTCGGGGTCACCACGGTGCCGGCGCCCTGGCGGACGTGGACCAGGCCCTTCTCCTGAAGGAGTTTCACCGCCTCGCGGACCACGGTCCGGCTGACCCCGAACGCCTCGCACAGCCCCGGCTCGGCCGGGAGGGAAGCGCCGGGCGGGTAGTCCCCGCGGACGATGCGCACCACCAACTCCGCGGTGAGCGCCCTCGCGAGGCTGGCCGGTCGTCGCACCCAGGCCGGCGGCGGCGCAGCGTCCGAAGCGGCTTGCTGTGATGCCGTCATAGTCCCTCCGGTGACCCGCGATCAGGCGGCGCCACGATTCCCGCCAGTATACGCGCCACCCCTTGACGCCAAACATCATACGACTTACGTTTCCTGACCATCCGAACCGACGGGTGGGCTGCCCCGGCACCCTCCGGAGAGTGAGCGGCGATGAAGCGGCGAGCACTGGGGGCGATGGCACTGGCGGGGGCGATGGCACTGGCCGGCTGCGGCAGCGCGGGATCCGGATCCGCCTCCGGCTCCCGGGAGAACACGCTGGTCGTGTGGGACTGGAAGTCCGGTGACGAGGCCGCGGCCGCGTACATCGAGGAGGCGCGGGCCGACTTCGCCGCGCGGCACCCGGAGGTGACCGTGCGGTTCGTGGCGCAGCCGTTCGACCAGTACTACACCCTGCTCGGCACGGCCATGCGGACCGGCGAAGGCCCCGATGTGATGCTCTTCAACGGCGGCGGCCAGCTCCGGGAGCGGGCGGACGATCTGCTCCCCCTCGACGACCATGTGGCCCAGGACCTGCGGCGGCTGGCCGGCTGGGAGGCGTTCTCCCGGGACGGCACCGTCTACGCGGCACCGGTGACGCTCCAGGGGCACCCCGTCTACTACAACAAGGCCCTCTACGAGGAGGCCGGACTCGACCCCGAGAACCCGGCCACCACCTGGGAGGACTTCCTCGCCGACTGCCGCACCATCGCCGAGGAGACCCAGGCCACCTGCTTCGCCCAGGGGAACAAGGAGGGGTACGGCATCCACTTCTTCCTCTCGGCCCTCGGCCCGGCCGTCCTCCCGCCACAGGAGTACGACGCCTGGCTCGCCGGCGACCGGGACTGGACCTCGCCCCACGTGCGCCGGATCTTCGAGCTGTGGCAGGAGATCGACCGGGCGGGTCTCAACAACGCCGGGGTCAACTCCACCGCGCTGTTCAACGACTCCCTGTCGCTCTTCGCGTCCGGCGACGCCGCCCACATCATCGGACTCGTCTCGGACGTGGGCCACTGGGAGGACTTCGGCGAGTTCCTCGGCGAGGAGAACGTCGGCGTGCTGCCCGCCCCGCTCGTCACGGACGGGGCCGCCCCCGGCCTGCCCCTCGACGGCGGCATCGGATACGCGGTCGCGAAAGAGACCCGGAACCCGGACCTCGCCGCCGACCTGGTCCGGTCCCTGACCTCCACCGACGCGCTGGCCGCCTTCCACGCCGACGCCGGAGCGATCGTCGCCGACACCACGGTGGACGTCTCCGGCGGCGGTCCCGCACTGGCCACCCTCATGCGGGGGATCGAGACCGGCAAGCCCGCCCTGCATGTCGCACTGCCGGCCAGGACGCTGGACCTGATGGGCCGGCTCTCCCAGCAGCTGCTGAGCGGGTCGGTGGGCATCGAGGACGCGCTGCGGCAGCTGGCCGACGCCGACCGGGCGGGCTGACCGTGCCCGCCCACGGTTCGCCGCCCACGGCGCGCCCGGCACCGGCCGGTCCGGCCGCCCGCCCGGCCCGCCGCCCGGCCCGGGGCACGGGCGGGCCACGGTACGGGGCCGGCCGCCGCGCCGAACGGCTGGCGCCCTACGTGCTGCTCGCACCGGCCGTCCTGATCCTCCTGGTGCTCCGGCTGTACCCGCTGCTCCTGGGCGTCAACTACTCCTTCACCGGCGACGGCGAGCGCGACGGGCAGCCGGTCGGCCTGGACAACTACACGGAGCTGTGGCAGGACCCGCTCTTCCGCACCGCGCTGGAGAACGTCGGGCTGCTGGTCCTGCTGCTGCCGGTGGCGGTCGCGATCCCCGGCCTGCTGGCCACCTTCATCCATCTGCGCGTGCCGGGGCACCGGCTCTACCGCGGCGTCTACTTCTTCCCGGCCGTGCTCTCACCGGTGATCGTCGGCGCGATCTTCACCCTCCTGCTGGCCATCGACGGCCCGCTCAACTCCGGCCTCGGGCACCTCGGCATCGGCCCCGTCGACTGGCTCGGCGATCCGGACATCGCCCTCTTCACCGTCGTCGGCGTCCACATCTGGGCCACCTTCGGGATGGCGCTGGTGGTCTTCCTGGCCGGTTTCTCCACCCTGGACCCCTCGCTCCAGGACGCCGCCCGCGTCGACGGCGCGTCGCTGCCGCAGCTCATCCGGCACGTGATCGTCCCGGGCCTGTCCCGCACGATCCAGTTCGTCGTCGTCACCACGATGATCGGCATGCTGACCTCCATGTTCGGCCTGCTGTACGTGATGACCAGCGGCGGGCCCGAGGGCTCCACCTATCTGCCGGAGTACTACATCTGGATCCAGCAGGGCCAGCTGAACCGCCCGGCGCTCGCCTCGGCCGCCTCGACCGTGCTCTTCGCCGTCATGCTCGTCGTCGGCTTCGCGCAGATCGCACTGCTGCGCCGCTCGGGGAGGGAGAGCTGATGCGCGGTCTCCGCCTCGGCAGATGGCTGGTGGCCCTGCCCATGGCCGCTCTCGCCCTGGCGACGGTCTACCCCCTGCTGTTCACGGGGAACGTCGCGATGAAGACCCGGCACGAGTACGTCCTCGACCGGTTCGCCCCGGCGGACTCCCCGAACCTGGACAACGCCGCCACGGCGTGGACGAACGCCGGCATGGAGCGGTACGTCCTCAACTCCCTCGTCGTCGTGACCTCCGCCGTGCTGCTGCTCCTGCTGATCGGCTCGATGGCCGGCTTCGCCCTCAGCCACCTGCGGTTCCGGGGCTCACGGGCGCTCTTCCTGGGCTGCCTCGCGGCGCTGTTCGTCCCCTTCCAGGTCATCATGGTCCCCCTCGCGCGGATCATGGCGGACCTCGGGCTCATGGACACCTTCACCGGGCTGATCCTCGCCTACGTCGCCCAGTTCCTGCCCTTCACGATCTTCCTGATGACCAGCTTCTACACCGGCATCCCGCGCGAGATCGTGGACGCGGCCCGGATCGACGGGAACACGCCGTACGGCGTCTACCGGCGCGTCATGCTGCCGCTGGGCCGCCCGGCCCTGCTGTCGGTCGGCATCCTCAACGCCCTGTTCTGCTGGAACGACGTGCTCATCGCCCTGCTGCTGATGCCCTCCCCCGAGCACCGCACGCTGATGACCGGCGTCACCTCACTGCGCGGCCAGTACGCCGACAACATCCCCGTCCTCGCCTCGGGGGTGCTGATCGCCGCGCTCCCTCTCCTCGTCCTCTACGTCTTCTTCCAGCGCCAGATCGCCGACGGCGTCACCGCCGGTTCCACGAAGGGATGACATGCGGATCACCGGGTATCGCACCCTGACCACGGTGCAGGAGTGGGGCCGCCCCGTCGGGGACGCCAACGGCGTCTTCGCCGACGGTGTCGTCCCCGTCCCCATCGTCCTCGTGGACACGGACGAGGGGATCACCGGCGCCGGCCTGGGATCGCACGAGGACGTGGACATCCTCTTCGCGGCCCTCGAAGGGGAGGACCCGCGCGGCGTGACCGCGCTCTACGACCGGATGCTGCGGCGGACCTTCAAGTCCGGGCACGCCGGAGCCCGGTTCGCGACCATCGGCGCCCTCGACACCGCCCTGTGGGACATCAAGGCGCAGGCGGCCGGGGAACCCCTGTGGCGGCTCCTCGGCGGACTCGACCGGCGCGTACCCGCCTACGCCTCCGGCCTCGACATCGGGCTGACCGACGACGCCCTGGTCGCGGTCTACCAGGAGTACGCCGAGCGCGGCATCCGGGCGGCCAAACTCAAGGGCGGTCTCGACCCCGACCGGGACCGGCGGCGTCTGACCCTGGTCGGGGAGGTGCTGACGGAGGCCGCGCACGGCGCACCGCCCGGTCTCATGCTCGACGCCAACGAGTCCTGGACCCGCAAACAGGCCGTCCGCCACGTCGCCGCCCTCGAACGCACCCTGGATCTCCTCTGGATCGAGGAGCCGGTCAGGCGCTGGGACGCCGAGGGCCTGGCCGCCGTCCAGCGGGGGGTCCGGGCCTCGGTGGCGGGCGGGGAGAACCTGACGGGACTGGAACAGTACCGGCCGCTGCTCGCGGTGGGCGCGCTCGACATCGTCCAGACCGCCGCCGTGCACGGGGTGACCCATTTTCTGCGGGTCGCCGCCCTGGCCCACGCCCACGACCTGCCCGTCAGCCCGATCGGCAACACCCCGGTCGGACTGCTGCACGCCGCGACGGCCCTCCCCCATCACCTGGTCAGCGAACTGCAGGACCTCCGGCCCCCGGCCGGCCTCACCCTCGACCTGACCGTGGAGGACGGCGCCTTCGTCCTCGGCGACACACCGGGGCTCGGCCTGCGGGTCGACGCGGAGGCGATCGCCGCCGCCCGCCGGCCGCACACCACCGCGCCGGGCGCCCCGCACATCAGACCGGAGCAGGCCGGACGGCGCCTGCTCCCGGTGACCGGCCCCGCGCTCCACCCCGACCCCCCTCTGACCCCCCGACCCGACGAAAGGACATGAGCCGTGCCCCCACCACAGCTCCCGACACGCCCGCGCCCCTCCCTGGCGACAGCCGCCGCGGCCCTGGCCGCCGCGATGGTCACCGCCCTGACCGCCCCCACCGCACACGCCGCGCCCCCGCCGCAGGCCACGCCCGCCGGCCACACCGTCGTCGTCGCGCCCACCGGCGCACCGAACGCCGCCGACAGCGGGCCCGGCACCGCCGAGCAGCCGCTGGCGACCCTGACGGAGGCGCAGCACCGGGCACGGGACCTCGCCGCCCGCGGCGACGGCGACGTCAGCGTCGTGCTCATGGACGGGACCTACCGGCTCAGCGAGCCGCTGCGGTTCGACGCGGCCGACTCCGGACAGGACGGCCACACCGTGACGTACCGGGCCGCTCCCGGAGCGCGCCCCGTCCTCACCGGCGCCGAACCCGTCACGGGCTGGGAACCGGACGATCCCGCCACCGGCATCTACCGGGCGGATGTCGGCACCGGCTTCGACACCCGGCAGCTGTACGTCGACGGTGCCCTCGCCCAGCGCGCCCGTACCGGCCTGGCGCCCTCGGACATCGTGCTCGACGCCACCGGCTTCACCCTGGACAACCCGGACCTCGACCACCTGGCCGACCTGCCCGACCAGCGGCGCATCGAACTCCAGGCGATGCTGTCGTTCACCAACCGCTTCGCACCGGTGGACCGCATCTCCGGCTCCACCGTCGTCATGCAGCAGCCTGCCTGGGACAACAACACCTACGGGTACGACACGATCCAGTCGCCGTTCCGCGCACCGGTGTTCTGGCTGCTGAACTCCAAGGCGTTCCTCGACGAGCCGGGCGAGTGGTACCTGGACACCACCGCCGGAACGCTCTACTACAAGCCGCTCGCGGGACAGGACCTGGCGAGCGCGCGGGTCGAACTCCCGCGGCTGGAGACACTGGTCGAGGTGGGCGGCACCTACGACGAGCCCGCCCACGACCTCGCGTTCGAGGGACTCACCTTCACCGGTACCACCTGGCTGCACCCCGGCACGTCCGACGGCTACGCCAACCAGCAGACCGGCACGTTCCTCACGGGTGTCCAGGAGCACCGGCCCGCCGACGCGTTCACCTCCTGCGCCACCGGGTGCAAGGGCTTCGAAGGAGCCCGCAACGACTGGGCGCAGGCCCCCGCGGCCGTACAGGTGTCGGCCGCGCACGACATCCTCTTCGCGGACAACACCTTCGTGAACCTCGGCTCGGTCGGCCTCGGCATCGGCAACGACGCCAACGCGCACGCCACCGGCGTCGGCCTCGGCGCGCGGAGCGTCTCCGTCGTCGGCAACACGTTCACCGCCGGTGCCGGGGGCGGCATCGTGGTGGGCGGGGTGCGTCCCGACGCCCACCATCCCTCCGACGAGCGCATGACCAACAGCGACATCCTCATCAGCCACAACCGCGTGTTCTCCACGGCGCTGGAGTATCTGGACCAGGACGGGATCTTCGCCGGCTACGTCACCCGGCTGACCATCGAGCACAACGCGGTGTCCGACATGCCCTACACGGGGATCGGCGTCGGCTACGGCTGGGGCGCCAACGACCCCGGCGGCAACCCCGAGTACCTCGCCCGCGGGCTCTACGACTTCCAGCCGGTCTACGACACGCCGACCACGCTGACCGATGTCCGGATCGTGGGCAATCACATCAGCGATGTCGTGCACACCATGTTCGACGCCGGCTGCGTCTACACACTCTCCGCGATGCCCCGCAGCACCATCGAGGGGAACGTCTGCGAGAACAGCGGACAGCTCGGGCTGTACTTCGACGAGGGCTCCCGCTACATCACCGCCGCCCGCAACGTCTTCCTGGACACGGCGGCACAGTGGGCGCACGCCAACAACCAGAACGGCAACACCACCGGCGACCAGACCCTGACCGGGAACTGGACGACCAACCCGGCCATCACCGGCCTCGTCACCGGCGAACGCGGCAACTCCGTCGAGAACACGGTCGTCTTCACCCGCGACGACATCCCCGCCGAGGCCCGCGACATCATCGCCGAGGCGGGCCCGGCCGCGCCGCACCACGGCACGTCCTGAGCACCACGGCCACCCCGGCCCGGCCGGCTCCCACCGGCCGGGCCTTCACCCGGGTACGCGGCGTGACGCACCGGTTCACGGTTGACGTGTCCGACGTGCGGTCCTCCCCGGACACGGGGCCTTACACCGCGGACGCCTCACCGACGCCGTCGCCGCCCTGCCCGGCTTACGGCGCCGACCGGACCGGACCGGGCAAGGCCGCCCGGCGACCAGGATCGTTCCTGGGCTCAGGGCCCAGACAACACAAAAACCCCAGGTGAACTGGGGTTTCTGCTGGTGTCCGAGGGGGGACTTGAACCCCCACGCCCATAAGAGGGCACTAGCACCTCAAGCTAGCGCGTCTGCCATTCCGCCACCCGGACGAGGTGTGTCGTTGCGACGGAGACAACGATACCAAGTTTCGCCGGGTGGTCGGGACAGTAACCCTGCGTGACCATGGGGTGACTTCGGTGGGATGTGACGGGGCCGTGCGCGGTGCCTTGACGTCTTTCCCCGGTGGTGGGTTCATGGGAGCGCTCCCAGTCAGGCTCTTCTTCGCCCCCACTCCCTGGAGTCGCCGTGAGAACAGCACGGAGCACCACCCCCCGCACACGTCCCAGGACCCGCCTGCTGACCGCCCTCACCGGGCTCGTCGGCGTCGCCGTGCTCGGTGGCCTCGGGCCGGCCACCGCGCAGGCGCAGGAGGAGGGGACGGCTCTCGCCACCGGTCTGCACATCCGTGACGGACGGCTGGTGGAGGGCAACGGCAACGACTTCATCATGCGCGGCGTCAATCACGCCCACACCTGGTATCCGGACGAGACGCAGTCGCTCGCCGACGTGAAGACCCTCGGGTCGAACACGGTCCGGGTGGTGCTCTCCAACGGTCACCGCTGGAGCGAGAACAGCGCCTCCGACGTCGCCTCGGTCATCGAGGACTGCAAGGCCAACCGGCTCATCTGCGTCCTGGAGGTGCACGACACCACCGGGTA
Source organism: Streptomyces sp. NPDC059853 (assembly GCF_042731495.1). Lineage (NCBI taxonomy): Bacteria > Bacillati > Actinomycetota > Actinomycetes > Kitasatosporales > Streptomycetaceae > Streptomyces > Streptomyces sp. NPDC059853. Next base: position 8,565 of record NZ_JBHWJL010000103.1, on the reverse strand, counting down.
CGGCGAGGAGCCGGAGGCCGGGATACTCGACGGTGCCGCGGACTACTGGATCGGGCTCAAGGACGTCCTCGACGGTGAAGAGGACTACATCATCATCAACATCGGCAACGAGCCGTGGGGCAACACCGACCCCGCCGGCTGGACGGCGCCCACCATCGCCGCGATCCAGAAGCTGCGCGACGCCGGATTCACGCACACGATCATGATCGACGCACCGAACTGGGGCCAGGACTGGCAAGGCGTGATGCGCGCCACCGCGCAGTCCGTCCACGACGCCGACCCCACCGGCGATCTGCTCTTCTCCATCCACATGTACAGCGTCTACGACACGGCGGAGAAGATCACCGACTATCTGGAGTCCTTCGTCCAGGCCGGGCTGCCGCTGGTCATCGGGGAGTTCGGCGGACCGCCGGACGAGTGGGGCGACCCGGACGAGGACGCCATGCTGGCCGCCGCCGAACAGTACCGGCTCGGCTATCTGGCCTGGTCGTGGAGCGGCAACACCGACCCGATCCTGGACCTGGCCACCGACTTCGACCCCAGCCGGCTCAGCTCCTGGGGCGAGCGCATCTTCCACGGGGTGAACGGCATCGCCGAGACCTCCGAGGAGGCCACCGTCTTCGGCGAGGACGACGTGCCGGTCCCGACCGGGCGCTGAAAGCACCTTTCCGAGGCACTGGAACGGATCGGATCGCGCCTCGGCCGGGGACGTCCCGCGCGGCACCCCCGGCCGGGGCCCGGCTCAGCGCGGGGAACCCCGGGGCTTGAAGACGCGCCGGTCGCCGTCGAACAGGGAGAAGACCGTCAGGCAGCGCGGCCCGGACGCACCGCAGCCGGGAGGGCCACCGGCCTTGTCCGCCGCATCCTCCGCGGCTCCCCACGCACCGGCCACGGTATTGAGGAACGGCACCAGCTGCTGGCGGTGCATCCTGCCGGCAGCCCCGTGGCACGGTGCGGACGCTGAGCGGTGGGTAGGCCGGCAGGGCCGGCGGGCGCCGGCGCATGGCCCAGCCCAGGAGCCGGTGCTGACGTCGCCGAGGCGCGCCCGCCCCGTGACCTGGCTACCAGGAGTCAGTCCGTGATCACAAGCCGAAGGCGCCGACTGCCGCAGAATCTTAATGGTTTGCCCCTCCCCGGCAGCCCTCACCTCGCCGGACGGTGGCCGCTGGGGATCCCATCGGGTTCAGGCGCGGGGCGGCCTTCAGCCGGTGCCTGCCACGGTTCCGCCACCCGGGGACTCGGCGTTCGCGGCCCCACGGGGCCACCTTGACTCTCGCGAGGCCCGCCGCCGGCCGGGCGGCCCCCGATCGGATCGGACCGCAGCGATCGGGTCCGGCCGGGGTGGCCGCTGTCAGGGTGGGAGTCGAAAGGAGGCCGCATGATCTCGGCACTGAACCAACTGGTCGATCACATCGAGGAGCACCTCGCGGAGGAGCCCCACATCGACGGGTTGGCCGGGGCGCTCGGCACGACCGGGTACCACCTGCGCCGGATGTTCTCGTCGCTGGCCGGTATGCCGCTGTCGGAGTACGTGCGGCGGCGGCGCATGACCGTCGCCGCCGCCGATGTCGTCCGGGGCGAGAAGGGGCTGCTGGACATCGCCGTCCGGCACGGATACGGCTCCAGTGAGGCGTTCGGACGCGCGTTCCGGGCGGTCCACGGTGCCGGCCCCGGTGACGTCCGCCGGCAGGGCGGCCCACTGCGTACACAACCACGGCTCAGGTTCCGCCTGACCGTCGAAGGGAGCATTCCCATGGACACCCGCCTCGTCGACCGCCCCGCCTTCCGGCTGGTGGGACACGCGACCCGGGTCCCGCTGATCCACGAGGGCGTCAACCCGCACATCCAGGAGCACATCGCCGCGCTGCCGCAGGAGGAGCACCTGCGGCTCAAGTCCCTCGGCGACACCGAGCCCGGGGGTTTGCTGCAGGTCAGCGACGACGTCGATCCCGACGCGAGGGAGGGCAGCGAGCTGACTCACCTGCACGGAGTCGCGGTACGCCGGGATACACCGGTCCCGGACGATCTCGACGTCATCGAGGTGCCGGCCGGAATGTGGGCCGTCTTCCGCGCCGGCGGACCGTTCCCGCAGGCCCTCCAGACGGTCTGGGCGGCGACCGCGACCGAGTGGTTCCCGTCCAATCCGTGGCGGCTGCGGCCCGGCCCCTCCCTCGTCGCGTTCCTGGAGCGCGCGGAGGATCTCACCACCGCGACCTGCGAGTTGTGGCTGCCCGTCGAACCGGCGTGAGGCCCGGCGAGGAGGGGTGAAGAAGGGTACTGAGAGCCCTCCGCGTCACCGGGGAGCCACGCCCGGGCGATCAGGCGCCGGCACGCCTCGGCGTGCCGGCGCCCTGACGTGCACCGCTCAGCGCAGGCCGCCGGCCCGCCGGCTGAGGTGCGACAGGACGGCCGTGGCGAGCGCGGCCAGCACGATGACCGCCAACGGCATGGCGGACGGCAACGGTACGGCGGCCAGCACCACCGCCCCGATCACCGGTGCCACGGCGGCGCCCGCCATCAGCCGCAGCGGGCGGGTGGCCCGGGCCACGGCCAGCAGCGGACCACGGGAGCGGGCGGGCAGTTGGGACCCGACCCGCCACCCCCACAGCAGCCAGACCGCGACGGTCGCCGCCAGCGCCGCGCCCCGGAACCCCCAGCCGTCCCCGGACGCGTCGGCGGCGGCACCGAGCAGGACCAGCGTGACCAGCAGGCAGAACCAGCCGAACCAGCGCGCCTTCGCCAGCAGCACGAACAGCACACCGTTCAGCGACGCCCGGGTCCCGCCGTCCCCCGGATCGACGGCGAGGGCGTCGGCGTAGCCGGTCGCCATCGGGCCCAGCCGCAGGCCCGATGTGCCGGCGCCCCGGGAGCGCACGATGCCCAGCGCCCGGTGGGCGTCGCCGTGTTCCGGGTCGAGCCGGAGCACGGTGCCGAAAGCCCGCTCGGCGAGATCGAGGCGCCCCAGCTGGTACGCCGCACGGCCACAGGTGTAGTGCGCCTCGACCTCCTCCGGGGCCAGGGCCACGGCGCGCTCGGCCGCCGGCAGCGCCTCGCCGGGGCCGGCCAGGGCACCGGCCAGCAGAGCCCGGGCGCGCAGTTCGTGGCCGCGCCAGCCCTCCGGATGCAGCCGGATCAGCTCTTCGGCGGCGGCCAGCGCCTCGTCGGCGCGGCCGAGCTTGAGCAGGACCGCCGTCCGTACCGTCCAGGCGTAGGCGGCGTTCGCCGAGTCGGTCATGGCGCGGTCGGACGCGGCCAGCGCGCTTCGCGGGTCGCCCAGTTCGAGCCGGCAGGCCGCCAGCAGGGACCAGCCGTAGCCGAACTCGGGCCTGCGCCCGACGAGCGGCCCCAGAATCGCGGCGGCCTCCTGCGGCCGGCCCGCCCCCAGCAGCCGCCGCGCGGCGGTGATGTCCCGGGCCAGGGCCACCAGTTCGGGATCGGTACGGCCCGGTGGTTCCGTCGTCCCCATCACAGCCTCTTCGTGCGTTTGAGGTAGTCGCGCAGTTCGCGGTAGCTGCCGCGGTCGGGCGAGAAGGTGACCACGGTGCTCGCGGTGGCGAACCACGGTTCGGTGGACGGGCTCACCTCGCCGGCGGCGGCCAGCAGGTCGGCCATCTCCATCAGACGGGGCTCGCCCCGGCGGACAGAGTCCATCAGGGCGCGTTCGGCCGCCGCCTCGCACAGGTAGGCGAGGTCGGCGCCGGAGAAGTTCTCGGTGCGCTTGGCGAGCCGGCCCAGGTCGATGTTGGCGACCGGACGGTCCTTGAGGTGGTAGCGCAGGATCGCCTCGCGGGCGGGGCGATCGGGCGGGGCCACCAGGACGAGCCGGTCCATCCGTCCGGGGCGCAGCAGCGCCGAGTCCACGTCCCAGGGGTGGTTGGTGGCGCCCAGGACGAACACGCCGTCGTTGGCCGCGCCGTCGACCCCGTCCATCTCGGTGAGCAGTTGGTTGACGGCGTTGCGCATGCCGTTGTGCTGCATACGGCTGCGCTTGGCGCCGAGCGCGTCCAGTTCGTCGAAGAACAGCACACAGGGCGCGTTGCGGCGGGCCTCGTTGAACATGCGGGTGACATTGCGCTCGGAGCTGCCGATGTACGGGTCGAGGATGTCGCTGATCCGCACCGGGAGGAAGCGGGCGCCGAGTTCGCCGGCGACGGCCCGCGCGATGAACGTCTTGCCGCAGCCGGGCGGGCCGTACAGCAGCAGGCCGCCGCGCAGGTTCTTGGCGTACAGCTTGCGCAGCTCCGGGTTGCGCAGCGGGGCCAGGAACGCGGCCTCCAGCCGGTCCTTCGCCTCCTGCATCCCGCCGACATCGGCCAGCCGGAGACCGCCGGCCGGCTGGATGTCCAGGACCGGATCACCGGGCCCTTCGTCGTGGCGCTGCGGGGTCTCGCGCGGGGTGCCGCCGGTGGTGGTGTCCTCCGTGGAGGCGGTGGAGGTGACGAACTTCGGCGGTACGGCGTCGGCCAGCTGGTCCTCGGCGTCGTGCCAGTCGAATCCGGGGGCGGGGGACGGCTGCTGGGCGGTGGTCGCGGTGTCCGGCCGCCCGGCGGCGGTGGCGGGGCGGCCGGCCCCTGCCGGGTCCTCGGCGGGGGCCGGTACGGACGCGGGTGGGGGGTCGGGATCCGATGCCGGTGCCGGTGCCGGATCCGGTGCCGGTGCCGGTGCGGGCGCGGGCTGCGCCTCCTGCGGCGGGGCAGGGGCGGGTTCCGGCTCCGGAACGGGCGCGGCGGCGGGTTCCGGCTCCGGAACGGGCGCGGGGCGCGGTACCGGAGCCGGTGCGGCGGCGGGCTCCGGCACGGGCGGGGCGACCGCCTGGGCCATCAGGCGCAGGGCATCGGCGTGGTGGGGGTCGCGCTGGAGCACGCCCGCCAGATGACCGATCGCCTCGGTCTGCCGCCCGTCGGCGAGCAGCAGACCGGCCAGGTGCAGCCGGAGCGGCACATCGTCGGGTGCGGCCTCGACCGCCGTGGTCAGGCTGCGTATCAAAGGTGAACCGTCGGACACCTGTGCATCCTGACACGTCGGGAAGGCACGCCGGTCACCCGCCCGGCGTTCCCGGATGCCGCGCTCGCCGTGCGGCGCGGTCCTGTCGCGGGCGTCCTCCTTGGTGCCGCGGCGCGGGCCGTACCGCCGCGGGGCCGGGCACGGGGCGGCCCTACGGCGGGACCGCCCGGGCACCGGGGCCCAGGGCGGCCGGGGGTACGGGCGCGGCGCTCAGGGCACGGCTCACCCGGTCGCGCAGGCCGCGCCGTTCAGGGCGAAGGCCGCCGGGGCCGTGGCGTCGCCGGTGTGGGTGGCCTGGTACCCGAAGCTGACGGACGCCCCCGGGGCGATGACGGTGTTGTGGGCCACGGGGGTGGCCGCGACGGTGCCGCCGGAGGTGGTGTAGCCGGCGTTCCACCCGGAGGTGAGGGCCTGACCGGCCGGGAGGGCGAACGTCAGCGACCAGCCGTTCACCGCCGCCGAGCCGGTGTTGGTGACGGTCACCTCGGCGGTGAGCCCCGCGTTCCACGCGTTCGTGGCCACCGCCACCCGGCAGGCGCCCGGCTGCGGATCGGGACCGGGTCCGGGCCCCGGGCCCGGGTCGCCGCCCCGGTCCAGGCCGAAGAACTCGATCACCCGCGCCGCCATGCCCGCGCCCGGCACGTTGTGCCCGGTGCCCTGGAGGCTGATGGCCTCCACCGGTGCCTGCGTTCCGGTGCCTCCGTACCGGCTGCGGTTCCAGCCGGCCTGTGGCTGATCGCTGTACGCGGGGGTCTGGCCGACGCCGAGCACCTGCGTCCACTGTTTGACCTGCTCACCGAAGTTCGGATAGCGCAGGACGTCGTCCTGCGTGCCGTGCCAGATCTGCATGCGCGGCCGGGGGCCGGTGTACCCGGGGTACGCGGCGCGTACGGTGTCGGCCCACTCCTGCGGTGTCCGGCTGATCTGCCCCTGCGCGCAGGCGCTGTTCCAGCCGGAGCCGTCGGTGGTGGCGAAGCAGCCGAACGGCACTCCGGCGAACGCCGCGCCGGCCGCGAAGACGTCGGGGTAGACGCCGAGCAGCACGTTGGTCATCATGGCGCCGGAAGAGGCGCCGGTGACGTACACCCGCTCCGGGTCGCCGCCGTGGGTGCGCTGCACGTAGTCCACCATCGACCTGATGCCGACCGGGTCGCTGCCGCCGTCGCGCCGCAGCGCCTGGGGCGAGGAGACGTCGAAGCACTGGCCGCTGCGGGTGGCGGACGGGTAGACGACGATGAAGCCGTAGCGGTCGGCGAGCGAGGCGAACTCGGTACCGGCGTGGAAGGCGGGGCCGGTGCCGGTGCAGTAGTGCACGGCGACGAGCACGGCGGGGCGCTGCTGGACGGTGTCGGGGACGTAGAGGTGCATCCGCAGGTTGCTGGGGTTGGCTCCGAAGCCGGTGACCTCGGTGAGGGTGGCGGCGGAGGCCGGGGGTGCGGTGAGGAACATCGCCGCGAGGAGCGGGGCGAGCGCGCCGAGGAGGGTGGCGACCAGGGTGCGTGGCCGTCGCCGTTCTCCCGCCGTGCGGAGCGAGATGGTGTTCATCGGGGGCCCTTCAGCACAGAGGGGTGGGGTACGGGCAAGCGGTGCACCCCGGATCGTGACATGGACACGCCTTTCATGGAAGCGCTCCCACAGCCCGGACCCGCCGCCCCGCCCCAGCCAACCGGCCGAGTGCACACGGGCCTTGGCCCACCCCGCGCCGTGCGATGCTGGGCGGATGGCGGGTGATCCGATGGCGGCGGACGGGGCGCGGCGGAATCCGGAGCTGCGGCGGGTGGCCATCCGGCGGCAGGTGGCCGAGGCGGGGTTCGTCCGGGTGGACGCACTGGCCCGGGAGTACGGCGTGAGCATCATGACCGTGCACCGCGATCTGGACGAGCTGGCGCGGCGCGGGTTCCTGCACAAGGTGCGGGGCGGGGCGACGAGTGCGCCGACCACCACCTTCCACGGGGATCTGGAGCACCGGATGCAGGCCCAGGTGGAGGCGAAGCTGGCGATCGCGCGCGAGGCGCTGGCCACCGAGGTGGAGTCGGGGCAGGTGGTGGCGCTGGACGACAGTACGACCTCGCTGGTGCTGGCCCGGCTGCTGCCGGAGCGGGCGCCGCTGACGGTGGTGACGCACTTCCTTCCGGTGATCCGGGCATTGGCGGCGCAGCCGGGGATCGAGCTGGTGGGGATCGGCGGACGGTACGACGCGGCGTACGACTCGTTCCTGGGGCAGGAGGCGGCGGAGGCGGCGGCCGGGATCCGTCCCGATCTGCTGTTCGTGTCCACCACGGCGGTGGTGGACGGGGTGTGTTACCTCCAGTCGCTGCGCACCGCGATCACCCGGCGGGCGCTGGTGGCGTCCGCGTCGCGGACGGTGGCGCTGATCGACCACGCGAAGTTCGACCGGCGGGCGCCGCACCGGCTGGCGGCGCTGGCGGAGCTGGACCGGGCGGTGGTGGACGGCGGGACGGCGCCGCGCACGGTGCGCGAGCTGCGGGCGCGGGGGGCGTGCGTCGATGTGGTGGACGGCTGCTGACGCGCCCTCAGTTCTGCGATGTGATGTGAAGTTCACCCGATCGACCCGGCCGTACCGCCCGGTGCATGACCGCCCCCAACTGCGGTTTTCCCGGAGCGCGCGACACGCACCCCGAAGATCGATGTTAAAAGTTGCGAAATAGCGGGACCCTGCGTGTAATACGCGTCACATCACAGTCGGCCGGGAAGAGGTGCGGCGGATGGCGGCGCCGGAACGGGATCGGGCCCAGGGTCGGTATCGGATGCGCGACACGGACGTGGCGGTGTGCGTGGACGCCGGCACCACCGTGATCAAGGCGGTGGTGTTCGACGCCGCCGGCCGGGAACTGACGGTCAGCCGGCGCGAGACGGAGGTGCACCATCCCCGTCCCGGCGCGGCCGAGCAGGACATGGACGAGGTGTGGCGGGCGGTGGCCGCCGCCGTCCGCGAGGCGGTGGCCGCGGTGGACCGGCCGGTGGGTCTGCTGGCGCTCACCGCCCAGGGCGACGGCGCCTGGCTGGTCGACCGCCACAGCCGCCCGGTACGTCCCGCCGTGCTGTGGAACGACGCCCGCGCCGCCCCCGTCGTCCGCCGCTGGCGCGCCGACGGCGTCCTGGAGCGGGCCTACCGCACCAACGCCTCGCTCAGCAACGCCGGACTGCCGAACGCCATCCTGCGGGTGCTGGCCGAGCGGGAACCGGAGTCCCTGCGCGCCGCGCACGCCGTGCTGACCTGCGGCAGCTGGCTGTTCCTGCGGCTGACCGGGGTGCTGGGCCTGCACCCGTCCGAGGCGTCCGCGCCGTGGCTCGACATCCGCACCCGGGCCTACTCCGACGAACTCGTGGCGATGTACGGGCTGACGGAGCACCGCGCGCTGCTGCCGCCGCTGCTGGGCGGCGGGGAGGCGGTCGCGCCGCTCACCGGGGCGGCGGCGCGGCAGGTCGGGCTGCCGCCGGACACCCCGGTGGTGCTGGCCCCCTACGACGTGGTCGCCACCGCCCTGGGCACCGGCACCACCCGGGCCGGGCAGGCGACCTGCGTACTGGGCACCACCC
>NZ_JBHWJL010000102.1:0-16842 GCF_042731495.1 Streptomyces sp. NPDC059853 | reverse complement strand
CCGGACGGCGTTGGTGAGCACGGGGACGATGCCCTGCTCGGTGGCGAACCCCAGCGTCCGGGCGGCGTCCCGCACGGGGCCCGCGGCGCCGGTTTCGAGCCGGAGCGCGGACCCGAACCGCTCCCGCCAGGGGGCGAGCAGCCGGGCGGCACGGTCGGGGCGGCCGGCGGCGAGGGCGCGGGCGACGTCGGAGTCGGCGCCGAGCAGCACGAACAGGCCGTCGGTGTGCGCGGCGTCCGCCATGTCGTCCCACTCCAGGAAGGGCCGCTTCCCGTCGCGGGCGTGGGCGGCGCTGACCAGCCCGCACAGCCGGGCCCAGCCGGCGGCGCCGTCCCGGGCGAGGAAGAGGGCGCGGGGCGCGGACTCGTCGGTGAAGGCGCCGCCCCGTACGGGGGTACGGCGGCGGGCGGCGGCCGGAGCGGTGTCCCCGTGGCCCGGATGGACGGCGAGGTCGACCCCGTACAGCGCCCGCACCCCGGCCGCGCCGCACGCCTTGGAGAAACGGACGGCCCCGGCGAGGGTGTCCCGGTCGGTGAGGGCGAGGGCGTCCATGCCGCGCTCGGCGGCGCGTTCGGCGAGCCGTTCGGGGTGGGAGGCCCCGTACCGGGTGGAGAACCCGGACGCGACGCGCAGCTGTGTGAAGCCGCCGCCGATCGCCGCCGTCATTCCGCACCTCCTGCCTGCCCGTCCGGTCCACCATAAACCAGACATCGAACAAACGTCCGATTATCGTGAAACGGCAGCTCATGGGGGCGATGGGACGGCCCGCCCCTGTCCGAAAACACCTCTTGCGGCGGGGTGAGCCGTACGGCGACGGTGGAGGTGACACCAGAAGAGGGAGGCCATCGCATGGCGCGGGGGCGCGGAAACTATCGCCGCAACGACGATGACCGCGGAGGGCGGGCGGCCCGGGACCGGCGCGAACGCGAACGGGACCGGCGCCGGGACCGCGAACTCCACCGCGACCTGGACCGCGACCGCCGCTGGGACCACGAACAGGAACGCCGCGCCGACCGCTCCCTGGACCGCGAACTGCACCGCGACCGCCGCCGCGAGGACGAACGCGAACGCCGCCTGGACCGCGAGACCCGCCGCGACATCGGCCGCGACCGCCAGTACGCGCGGGCCACCCGCAGAACCCGCACGGGCGGAAGCGGCGCGCCGGTGGCGATCGGCCTGGTGCTCTTCCTGGCGGGGCTGCTGGCGCTGCTGGGATGGCTGGTACTGATGCGGTAGGCGCGGGCGCGGGCCGCCGCGCGCGGTCGCGGGCAGCCGGAGGCGCTACGACCGGGCGCGGCCGAGGAAGCGCAGCAACTCCTCCGTGACGAATTCGGGGTTCTCCTCGACCAGCCAGTGGCCCGCCCGGGGCACATCCACCGCCCGCACGATGTTGGTCATGCTCCCGGCCACGGTGGAGCGCACGCCCTCCAGCTGCCCTTCCGCCGTCATGAGCAGGGCCGGGACCTCCACCGGTGCTGCCGTGCCGGTGTCGGCGGCGTCCTGGTCGAGGCTGCGGTAGAGCTCGAAGCCGCCCGACAGGGCTTCGGGCCGGCTGTAGGTGCGCGCGTACTCGTCGATCTCCTCGTCGCTGAACGGGGACTCCCGCGCGGTGCCGCCGAACGATGATCCCTCGTAGGCGACCTGGGGGTAGAACAGTTCCAGGTAGTCGCGGACGTTGTCCCCGACGACGGCCTCGGGGACGCGGGGCTGGGAGTGGAAGGCGATGTGCCAGCTCAGGGTGCGGTACGCGGCACCGTCCAGCGCGGGTCCCGGCAGCGGCAGGTCGAGGTAGCCGAGGAGTTCGGTGTCCTGGGGGAACTGGGCGGCGTACTGGAAGGCGACCGCGGCGCCGAGGTCGTGTCCGACGACCCGGGCGTCACGCACGCCGAGCTGCTCGGCGATCAGTGTGTGCACGTACCGCGCCAGGGTGGCCTTGTCGTAACCGGTCGGCGAGCCGGTGCTGTCGCCCAGGCCGGGGAGGTCGACGGCGTAGACCGTGTGGTGCTCGGCGAGCTCCGGCATGATCTCCCACCAGCTGTACCAGGTCTGCGGCCAGCCGTGCAGCAGTACGACCGGCGAGCCGCTGCCGCCCGTGACGTAGTGCATGCGGACGTCCTCGACGTCGGCGAACTCGTGCTGGAAGGTGCCGGTGAACTCCGGGTCGTCGTGGGTGGCGGCGGCGTGGGCGGGGACGCCGGTGTCCTGCGTGGCGCAGGCGGTGGCACCGGTCGTCAGCACGAAGGCGAGCGCGGTGGCGGCCAGGGTGCGCGTGAGGCGGGACGAGCGGCGGCTGAAGCGTCGTTCTGCGGTGGTCATGTGTCCTGTGTTTCCGGTGCGGTGGTGGGTCAGCGTCCGGTGGTGCCGTCGGTCAGCTCGCGCAGGATGTCCGCGTGCCCGGCGTGGCGGCCGGTCTCCTCGATCATGTGGGCGAGTGCCCAGCGGATGCTGGGAGCGGGTCGGCGCATCGGCGGGCGGGGCACGGGTGCGCCGAGGCCGGTGCATGTGTCGAGGACGGCGTCGGCGCGCGCGACGGTCTCCCGGTAGCGGGCGACGACATCGGCCACGCTGTCCTCGGCGGGGGCGTCGAAGGTCGCCTGCCAGTCGGCGACCTCCTCCCCGAGGAACGTGGCCCGCTCGACGGCGGTGAGGTGGTGGAGCAGGCCGAGCAGGTTCGTGCCCGAAGGTGTTCTGTACGTGCGGACCTGCGGTTCGGGAGCGCCCTCGACCTTCGCGGCGATCGCGTCACGCAGGTAGCCGAGGAATCCGCGCAGGACCTCGGTCTCGCTGCTTCCGGTGCGGGGCGGCGGGGTGTCGCGGCGGTGGGCGGCGGGCATCGTGCCTTCTCTCGGTGGGCCGGGCAGGTTCAGCCGGCGCGGCGGATGACCAGGACGTGGTCGGTGACCTCGGCCGTACGCCCTCCCGGGCCGGTAGCGGTCCGGCGAGGTGCGGCGGCACGCTCGACCGCCCAGGTCTCCGCGTCCAGGGCGATGCCGGCGGCGACCTCCCGCGGGGACGGGAAGCGGGCGTCCTGCTCCCATGACCAGGGAGCGGCCGAGCCGTGGTCGACGACCAGCAGCCGCCCGCCCGGGCGCAGGGCGTGCCCGGCCGCACGCAGCACGGCCGCCTTGTCCAGGTCGAAGGGGGTGTGCAGGTAGTGGGCGCAGACGAGGTCGAACGCGCCGCCGGGGAAGGTCTCGCGCAGATCGTGCCGCTCGGCCGCGACGCGCCCGGCCAGACCGTGCGAGGCGGCGAGGCCGGCAAGGCGCCCGACCGCCACGGCCGACACGTCGACGGCGGTGACCCGCCACCCCTGACGGGCGAGCCAGAGCGCGTCACCGCCCTCGCCGCACCCCAGGTCCAGCGCGGTGCCGGGCGGCAGACCGGCTACCGTCTCGGTGAGCCTTGCGTTCGGCTGCGGATCGGCGGGCGCCGGGCGGCCCGCGTACAGGCCGTCCCAGAACGCGACCGGATCAGTGGTACTCATCGAGCGCTCCTCCTTCTCTCCCGCCGTTGCGGGGGAACGCGTCCCACTCTTGCCCGGCCCGTCGTGAATTGGCACGCCGTCTTGCAGTTCCTGCAAGATGGCGTGATGAACGGTGAACCGGAGGACACGCTGGGCTCCGTGGGGCCCCGGCTGCGGGCGCTGCGCCGCGAACGCGGCATCACCCTGGCCGCGCTCGCGGCGGTGACCGGGGTCTCGGAGAGCACCCTGTCCCGGCTGGAGAGCGGGCGCCGCCGGGTGACCCTGGAGCTGCTGCTCCCGCTGGCCCGCACCTACGACGTCCCCCTGGATGACCTCGTCGGCGCCCCGCGCACCGGCGATCCCCGCATCCACCTGAAGCCGATCCGGCGGTTCGGCATGGTGTTCGTGCCGCTGTCCCGCCGGCCGGGTGGCACCCAGGCCTTCAAGATGATCATTCCGGCCAGCCCGGAACCGCTGGTGCCGACGCCGCAGACCCACGAGGGGGCCGAATGGCTGTACGTGCTCAACGGGCGGCTGCGGCTGCTGGTCGGTGAGCGCGACCTGGTCCTGTCCTCCGGTGAGGCGGCCGAATTCGACACGGCACTGCCCCACTGGCTGGGCAGCGCGGACGGCGGCGCGGTCGAACTCCTCGTCCTGTTCGGTCCGCAAGGGACACGTGCGCACCTGCGCTCCGGTCCCGGCCGGGCACCACGGGAACAGTGAACCGGGGGCTGCGCCGCCGTTCACCGGTGCTCCCCGCGCGTACGGGGCCGGGCAAGGACGCGCCCCGCGTCCCGGGGACCAGGGGCCGTCCCCGCACGCGGGGAGCAGCTTCTTCAGCCCGCGGCGTCAATCGCCACCGCGGCCGGTCCGCGCGGCGCCGTCGGCGCGGGCCGCCGCCCCTCCCCCTCACACGCCGGGCAGCGTGTCCTGGTCCACCTCCCGTACCGGCGGCCGCGGGGCCTGCCGCAGGCGCAGCTTCTCCCGGCATTCGGGGCCCAGCCCCCAGGTCCGGGCCTCCCGGTCCCGCAGGGGCCGGCCGCACAGGCGGCAGTGGACCGGGGACCGCTCCGCGGGGGCGCCCGGGTCCACGCCCGGCAGCAGCGGGTCATCGTCGGTGGAGGACATGCGTCAGGTCTATCACTCTCCTCCGCTCCCCCACCCCGGCCGCGCCCCCGGCCGGAGGCCGGAGCCAGCACCGGGACCGGGCGCCGCGAACCGGTAGACCGCCGCATCACGCCGCCGGAAGCCCAGCCGCTCGTACAACCGGTCGGCCGCCTCCCACGCTGCCCTTCCCGGCCGATCCGAGCCCTACGGTGCCGGTGCCGGTGGGTGCCGGTGCCGCGGAGGAGAGCGCCCCGGCGGGCTACACGTAGCTTCCGGCCGGTTCCGCCGCCGTCCAGTCGATGATCTGTACGGCCGCCCCCGCCGCCTCCAGGCCCCGGCAGTGCGCGTGGTGCCTGCGGTGGATCTCCTTCAGCCGCAGGTTGCCGTGGAAGGCGGGCAGCGCCAGCAGCCGGCGCGCGTACGCCCACAGCCGGGGATGGTCCGCGATCCGCTGCACCGTGTCCGCGCCCAGGTGCCAGCGGTGCACCGTGTCCAGCTGCACCAGGGTGACCCACAGCCGGACATCGGCCGCCGTGATCCGCGCGCCCAGCAGGTACGGGCCGCCCGGCTCCGCCAGCCGTTCCTCCACCGCGTCCAGCGCCGCCAGCAGTTCGGCGGTGGCGCCCGTGTCCGCCTCCCGCCGGCCCGCCCGCTGCGCGGCGGCGTTGATCCCGTTCTCGCACAGCTCGCCCAGCGCCGCGATCTCCGCCTCGGCGGCGGCCGGGTACAGCTCGGGGGTGTCCTGGCCCCGGAAGCGGGTGGCCAGGTCCCGCAGGATGTGCGGCGCGTGGTTGCTGACGATCCGTCCCGTCCAGCGGTCGCGCAGCACGGGCGCGACGGCCGGGCCGGCGAAGCCGAGCCGGGTGGCGGCGTACGCGCCGTGCAGCGCGGTGTAGCCGCCCTCGGCCCGGTCGGGGACGGCGGGCAGCAGAGTGAGCGGCACGCTGTCCTCAAGGCCCAGCAGGGCGTGGGTGATGGCGATGCGCAGACAGCTGGGACAGGACAAGGACAGGTGGAGGTCGTAGCGGTGCGGGGCGGCGTGGAAGCCGCTGCGGGCGTCGGCGAAGATCCGGCCCCGGAACTGCGGCGCGGCGGTGTGGGACATGACTCTCCTTGGGCGCACGGGGGTGGGAGGGCATGCGAAGCGGCGGCCGCTCACGGGGAGGGGCCGCCGGCGGGGGGAGGCTACGCCGCGCTGGAGGTGCGCAGCAGATCGATGTGGCGGCGGGAGGTGAGCAGGGGCAGCGGGCGGCGCCGGACGGTGGTGTCCGGACAACCGGGCTCCGTGCCACCACCGTTCATGAAGTGCCCCACCCGTCCCGCTCGTCCACCGGTGCGGGATCCTGCGCCGGGACCAGCCCGGCACAGGACCATGACCTCGGATCGCCCGTCAGAGGGCGGCCTCGGCGAGCTGTGCGTCGCGCGTGGCCACTTCTTCCCGGACGATCGGGATGACATGGCGGCCGAAGTCGATCGCGTCGCCGAGCAGGTCGTAACCCCGCGCCGAGATGATGTCCACTCCGAGGTCGTAGTAATCCAGGAGCGCCTGGGCAACTGTCTCCGGGGTGCCGACGAGCGCGTTGGAGTTGCCGGCCCCGCCGGTGGCGGCGGCGGTCGGTGTCCACAGGGCGCGGTCGAAGCGCTCGCCGCGTTCGGCGAGGGCGATCAGCCGCTGCGATCCGGTGTTCTCCGGGTCGCGCCGCGGGCGGCGGGCGGCGCGGATGGCGCCGACGGTGCGGTGCGCCTTCTCCCAGGCGAGTTCCTCGGTGGGCGCGATGATCGGCCGGAACGCGACCTGGATGCGCGGTATTTCGGTGCGGCCGGCGGCCGCCGCGGCCTGCCTTACGGACTCGATCTGCTCGGCGGTCTCGGCGAGCGGCTCGCCCCACAGGCAGTAGATGTCGGCCTCGGCGCCCCCGGCGGCGTACGCGGCGGGCGAGGAGCCGCCGAACGACACGCCGGGGCGGGGCTGCTGGACCGGGAAGACGTCGCTCACGTAGTCCCGGAACCGGTAGAAGTCCCCGTCGTGGTCGAACGGTTCGCGGCTGGTCCAGATCTTCTTGACGATACGGATGTACTCGCGGGTGCGGGCGTACCGCTCGTCCTTGGTGAGGGTGTCGCCCTCCCGCTGCTGCTCGTGATCGCTGCCGCCGGTGATGAAGTGGACGGTGAGCCGGCCGCCGCTGAGCTGGTCGAGGGAGGCGAACACCCGGGCGGCGTAGGTGGGGTAGGAGATGTTGGGCCGGTGGGCGAGGAGGATCTGGAGCCGGTCGAGCCGGCTCGCGAGCAGCGCGGCGCCGGTGGCGGGGTCGGGCGAGCCGGAGCTGTAGGCGAACAGCACCCGGTCCCACCCGTGATCCTCATGGGCGCGGGCGAGCCGGAGGGTGTACTCGGGGTCGAAGGCGCCGCCGGAGCGCGGCGCCGTCTCGGAGCCGTCGTTGGTCGCGGCGATGCCAAGGAATTCCACGGGCATGGCGGAAGAGGCCTCTCGGGCGAAAGGAAGGGGAGGTGAGCCGGGATTCACCCACGGCACCAACAGGCCGCGGACCACACCCGACCGAAGTCGATATGCCCACGAATCACCAACCGCCGCTGGGGCCTCATCCCCCCAGTCCACCAGCACCGCACGCCCCCGTCAACGGGCCCCCGTCCGGCCGACGCCCGCCGGGGGCGCGGGGCATGATGGTCCGATGGCTCACATCGGACTGGTGACGGTGGTCGTGCGCGACTACGACGAGGCCATCGCGTTCTACGTGACGGCGCTGGGGTTCGAACTGGTCGAGGACACCCCGCTGGACGGCGGCAAGCGCTGGGTGGTGGTCCGGCCGCCGGGGGCGCGGGAGACCGGTGTGCTGCTGGCCCGGGCCGCCACCTCGGACCAGATCGCGCACATCGGCGACCAGACCGGCCGCCGCGTCGGCTGGTTCCTCACGACGGACGACTTCGACCGCGACTACGCCCGGATGCGGGCGGCGGGCGTCCGCTTCGAGGAGCAGCCGCGCCACGAGGCGTACGGTACGGTCGCCGTGTTCCAGGACCTGTACGGCAACCGATGGGATCTGCTCCAGCCGGCGGGCCCGGCTACAGCAGGTGGTCGGCCTTCCCGGCCTTGATGTCCCGGATCATGGTGGCCAGCGCCTCACGGGAGTCCGTGAGATACACGCCCTCCTGGCCGGCCACCGCGATATAGGCATTGCCCTCCGCGTCGGTACCCAGCCGGAAGCAGCTTGAGCTCTCGGCGCAGAAGGGTTCTTCCCAGAGAATCTCAGACACGTCTTCTCCTGTCAGGCGGCGATCAGAGCGAGTATGAAGTCCCGCGAGGCGCTGGGGTCGAGAGAAACACTCTCCATCCAGTCCAACTGTGAGCGGTACTTGTCGAGTTGCGCGGGTGCGTGGGTGAAGCCGGGGCCATGAGCCGTATCGAGTTGGATGGTGTCCAGCTGGGGCACGACGCCCCGCATGTCGCAGATGGTCTGCCCCGCACCCGGGAAGGCTCCCGAGGTGAACGGCAGCACCCGGATGTCCACGTTGGCCCGCTGTCCGACGTCGCAGAGGTGTTCCAGCTGCGTCCGCATGACCTTCGCACCGCCGAACTCGATCCGCAGGGCCGCCTCGTGCACATAGGCGGTGTAGGTGACGGGTGATGCGCGGTGCAGTACCTGTTGGCGCTGCATCCGCATCGCCACGCGAAGTTCGATCTCATGGGGTGACAGCGGGGGCAGCGCCGCGCTGCAGACCGCGCGCACGTATCCGTCGGTCTGCAGAAGTCCGGGAACGTGCAGAAAGGCGCCGGTGCGGATCCCGGTGGAGTGCCACTCCAGCTCGGCGATGTCCAGGAGACCTGCGGGGAGTTGCCCCCGGTAGGTCTCCCACCACTCCTTGGGACGGGAGTCCGCCATCTCCGCCAGCGCGTCGACGTAGGCGTCGTCCCGCACGTCGTAGTTGCACGCGAGGGTCCGTACCCGTTCCGGCGTGATGATGCGGATCCCGGCCTCGATGTTGGCGATTCTCGTCCGGTCGATCCCGAGCAACCGGGCCGCGAACTCCGTGGTTTCCCCGGCTTCGGTGCGCATCCTCTTCAGTTCCGCGCCGAGCCGCTTCTGACGTTCGGTGGGCGTACTCCTTGGCGGCATCTCTCGTTCCCTCGCCTCTCGTCGGGGTCAGTCTGCCCTTCGGCACCGGACCGGTCCACTCGTTCGTGTCATTTGACACCGTGCACTGGCAAATGCCTTGCCAGCACTCTACCGTGAGTAGTGCGTTGCTCGCGCTCGGCGAAGTCCACGCCTCGCGGGAGCACGCCCTGCGGCCTGTCGTGCCGCTCCCTACAACGAGCCATGCGCAAGAGCGGAGTTGCCATGTCCGAAACCGCACTGCCTCCTCACCTCTCCCCCGTCCCGCCCACCGGCTTCTGCCCGCCGGTCGGGGCGGGTGGGGTGGAGCCGCGGGAAGGGGAACTGGCCTACGGGTTCAGCCTGCCCGCCACCGCCGCCGCCCCGGTGGTCGCGCACGAGACCGCCGAACTGCTCTTCGACATCCACCGCGTCTACGCGCTCGCCGAGCCCGGTCTCGCCCTGGCCCGGGAACTCACCGCTTACGCCTGCCGCTTCGCCAGGGAAGGGCAGGACGTGCACCTCACCCTCCATCAGCGTGCCGGGACGCTGCGGCTGGACGTCTACGATCCGCACGCCTGCTCCGGCTGTGCCGGGCAGCGGCACGACAGTCTCCGGCAGACCCGTGTGCTGGTGCGCCCCTACGGCGGCGCGTGCGGTTTCGGGGCCGCCGAGCGGTGCGGGGCCGGGACCCGGACCTGGGCCACCCTCACCGACACCCCGCGCCGCTGGGCCGCCTGACCGGTCAGCGCAGGCGCAGGCTCTCCGGGGGGCCGAGGTGGCTGGGGCGGAGACCGCCGGTGTCCGTCACCAGCTTCTGGACGACCACCGTGGGGTCGACCATCCACAGCTTCAGGGTGTGCCGGCCGGGGACCGGCAGGTCGTGGTGGGTGGTGATCACGATGATGTCGTCGGAGATCTGCTGTTCTCCCGCGCGGTTCGCCGTGGTGGCGTCCGCGCCCGCCGTGCGGGTGAGCTGCACGCGCTGCGGCGGCCGGTCGTCGAAGGAGACCGCGAACTCCGGGCCGCCGCCGGGCAGGACGGCGTGACGCGGCGACAGATACGTCAGCAGGCGGACGCGGCCCGCCGTGAACAGCGTCAGGTCGTACTCCAGGCAGGGGCCCGTGCCCGGGGCGAAGCGCGGGGCCGTGACCGGGAACGGGGTCACCGCCGCGCCGCCCGTACGGCCCGCGTCGGGGAGGCGGCGCCAGCGGATGCCGGCCGCGCCGACCGAGCGGGTGCAGTGGCCGGCCTCGATGGACACGTAGCCGTCCGCCTCGATGAAGCCTCTCAGGTCGCGGCGGCGCACGCGCGGATGGTGGACCGGTACCAGGACGCGGGCCGTCGCGCCGTCCGGGCCGCGCACGGTGAGGGTGGCGGTGCTGTGGCCGCTCGGCGCCCTGGACCAGTCGGCCGTGACGGTGATGCGGGTCTGGTCGCCGGTCATCCCCGCGTGCTGGGACGGGCTCAGCCAGGGCACCGAGGAGGTGATCGTCCAGGAGAGCGGGGCGCGGCCCCGGTTGAAGACCTCCAGGTACGGTGCGGGGGCCGTCCGGTACGGCGACAGTCCGGGGAGCGTCAGCGGCTCCCCGGTGCCGGGCCACCACGCCGTCGAGCCGTCCACCGCCACTCCGAGCGCCGCCCGCTCCGGCACCTCGATGCGGCGCACCGGGGGGTGGAGGGTGGCCGGGCCGGAGCGGTCCGTGTCGCCGTGGCCGGCTGCCGGCCGGGGCCGGAGGCCGCGCCATCTGCCGCCCGCCAGCGTGGTGTCCCAGAACTCGGCCATCGCCCGGTCGTCGGCGAACCGCGCCTCGGCGGCGTCCGCCAGGGTGTTGGTGGCGGCCCGGCCCTCGCGGGCGTAACGCAGGTTCGTGCACTGGGCGGCGCGCAGCGCGAACAGGTTGGCGGTGGCCTCCACCTGGTGCTGCACCAGCTGGTAGTAGGCGTCCCGCCGGTCGGCGGGCAGGGTGTGGGCGATCCGTTCCGCCCGGTCGTCCAGTTGCTCCCAGGCGTCGGTGACGCGTTCCAGTTCGCGGTAGTTCTCCAGGGAGTAGGGGCTGACCGCGTCGTCGTGGCGCACCGCGCCGGGGTCCGCGTCGCGCGTCATCCGGGGGTCCGGCGGTTCCGGCGCGTGGCGTGCCGGGAGCACGCCGCAGGTGTGCAGGACCTCGGCGATCGCGGCCGCGTGCCGGGGGCCGAAGTGTGTCGCGGCGTAGGCGCGTTCCCACTCCCCCAGCCGTTCCAGCGGCAGGCCGCCGGGGTCCCAGGCGTAGTCGAGGAAGAACTGGAGCGGCAGTTCCCGGCCCTTCAGCGGGCCGCAGTCGACGACCCACAGCCGGTCGATGCCGTACCGGTGGGCCAGGTGCAGTTGCTCCCAGGTGGCGGCGAGGTTGGTGGTGCCGGCCCCCGGGGTGCCGGGTCCGGCGCCGGAGCGGTCGGCGTGGCGGTACAGGCCGTACCCGCCGGACCGTGCGGGCAGGGCGGGGCCGGGGAGCCCGCGCAGGTTGCCCCGGCCGTCGTCGCGGAAGACGACGGTGACGTCGTCCGGCGGGCGCGGGCCCCGGTCCCCGTGGCACCGCGCTGCGCCGGTGAGGAGGTGGATCCGCGGGGCGCGCGTCATGGGGCTGTCGTGCGAGGTACCGCCCACCACGCCGTACGCGGTAGCGGTGGCGTGGTGGGCGGGGTCGTCCTCGGCGAAGGCGTGGCCCCGTGCGGCCGGCCACAGGCAGTTGGCCTTCAGGCGCAGCATGAGTTCGAAGAGGCGGGCGGAGAAGACGCTGGTGAGGCCGCCCGGGTGGCCGGGCGCTTGGCCGGGGCCGAAGTGGGCGGCGGCCCAGGTGCCGAGCGCCGTGTGCTCGTCGCCGATGAAGAAGCCGCGGTACCGCACGGCCGGGGTGCCCTGGGTGTGGCGGCCGGGGAGGATGTGGACGCGTTCGCGGCGGCGGGCGGGGACGTCGTTCCACCAGTACCAGGGGGAGACGCCGAGTTGCCGGGACAGCTCGTACACCCCGTAGATGGTGCCGCGCTGGTCGCTTCCGGTGATGACCAGGGCGCGGGGGACGCCGGGGGCGGGGTCGGTGACGATCTGCTGGAGGCTGGTCTCCCAGCGGCCCTCGATGCCGTGGACGTCGAGCCGGCCGGTGGCGATCAGCCGGTCCACGAGGGGGCTGCGGCCGATGGTGCCGATGAGGACGGGGGCGCCCTCGGCCGGGTCGGGGAGGTGGTCCCGGTGGTGGACGGCGGGCGCGGTGCCGGTGACGCGTTCGATGTCGTCGCGCAGGTCGGCGGTGACGCGCAGGACGCCGGGGTGGTCGGCCGTGCTGACCACCAGGGGCGCGGTGCGGCCGGGGCCGGCGAGGGTGAGGGCGCCGGGTTGCCAGGAGGTGGTGACGAAGGGGGCGGGGTGGTGTCCGGTGGTGGGGTGTGAGGGGGTGGCGGCGGGCGCGGCGGCGGTCGGCGGGAGCGGGCTCGGGTACGCACGGCGGCTCGTCATGGACGCGATAATTTACGGGATTTTTCCGGAAGGTAAGGGGGCGGGAACCTGAAAGTTTTCCGGCGCTCCGCCCCCTGCCTGCCGCCCCCTTGACCGGCGGCGGGCGCTGCGAACCGTGCTGTCGGGCCGGCCGTCGGTGTGCGGGACGAGGCCGCCGCCGTGCGGATCGGGTCGGTGGTGACGCCGGTCAGGGGCGGTCCGCTCGCGGAGAGCGGTGATGCGCCTGTGTGCTGTCGGGATCATCGGCCGGATCGCCCCACCGCGCCCTGGCCATCCGGACCTACCGGTCCGGCGCCCGGAAGGAGTCCAGCAGATAGCCGGCCAGCCGGCGGGACGCGGCGGCGGCGTCGCCCGCGGAGCTCTCCAGGACACCGCAGTTGGCCCGGAGCGCCAGCAGCAGATCACCGGGCCGGAAGTCGGCGCGCAGCCGCCCGGCCTCCTGGGCGCGGCGCACCAGTGCGGCGAGGTCGCGTCCGGCGCGGGCGCGCTGCCGGGTCAGCTCCGGATGGTGCGGGAAGCGGGAGACGACGGCCGCCGTGAACCCGCGCTCGGCGGCCTGGAGGGCGAACAGCCGCTCGACCAGCGTCCGGAACCCGTGCCAGGGGTCCGGATCGGCCAGTGCCTCGTCGAGTACCCCCACGCAGGTGGCCAGTTGTCCGGAGAACACCTCCGCCACCAGCGCGTCCCGGGTGGGGAACCGGCGGTACAGGGTGGCGACGCCGACGCCCGCGCGGCGCGCGACGGTGGTCATCGGAACGTCGATGCCACGCTCGGCGAACACCGCACCGGCGGCGGCCAGGATGCGTTCGCGGTTGTGCCGGGCGTCCGCCCGCAGCGCCTCCGGCGCGGAGAGGGGCGGGTTGTGAGAAGGCCGACCTGGCATGTCTCTCACTTTACGGCCAAACGGAGGGCCCCCTCCGGTTGGTGTCCTAGCGTGACCGCATGAACGAGATGCGCGCCGCGCTGTACGACCGATACGGACCCCCCGACGTGCTGTACCCGGGCACCGTCCCGATACCCGTGCCCCGGCCGGGCGAGGTACTGGTGCGGGTGCACGCCACCGGTGTCAACGGCGGCGATCTGCACGCCAGGGCGGGCCGGGTGAAGGTGGTGACCGGCCGCCGGTTCCCGCAGCGCACCGGCATCGACTTCGCCGGGGAGATCGTGAGCCCGGGGCCCTCCTCCGGGACCCGGGTGTGGGGGCTGCTGCCGCGCGGGCGGTTCGGCAGCGCGGCCGAGTACGTGACCGTACGGCCCCGGCAGCTCGCGCCCGCGCCCGCCGGTCTCTCCCCGGCCGAGGCCGCCGCGCTGCCCGGCACCGGCACCACCGCGCTGCGCGCGCTGCGGGACGAGGCCCGGCTGCGCCCCGGTGAGCGGCTGCTGGTGCGCGGGGCGGCCGGCGGGGTCGGCTCGATGGCGGTGCAGTTCGGCAAGGTGCTGGGGGCGCATGTCACGGCGCTGGCCGGCGGCCGGAACCTCGATCTGGTACGGGAGCTGGGCGCGGACGAGGCGTACGACTACGCCACGACCCGGCCCGCCGATCTGGGGCGCTTCGATGTCGTCCTGGACGCCGTGGGCAGCGAACCGGGCGCGTGGCGGGGGCTGCTGGCCCGGGACGGCGGGCGCATGGTGGCCGTCACCTTCGACACCCGGCACCCGCTGCGGTCGGTGGCGTATCTGCTGTTCGCGCGGCGCGTGCGGTTCTTCAGCGGCAACCCCCGGCACCCGCAGCTCGCCGAGCTGGCCGGGTTCGCCGAACGCGGGGAGATCCGGCCGGTGGTGGACACCGTGTTCCCGCTGGAGCGGATCGCCGAGGCGCACCGGGCGCTGGAGGCGGGCGGGGTGCGCGGCAAGCACATCGTCGAGGTGGTGGCCGATGGGGCATGATGGCCGGCATGGGACGGGTCACCGAACGCCGACGGGTGGTACGGATCAGGGACGGGGCGGTCACCGAACGCGCCGACACCCTGGTGGGTGAGGAGCCGCTGGAGATCCGGGTCGGCGGCCGCCCGCTGGCGGTGACGATGCGCACCCCGGGCGACGACTTCGCGCTGGCGACCGGCTTCCTGGTCAGCGAGGGGGTGGTGGCGCGGGCGGACGAGGTGGCCCGGGTCATGTACTGCGCGGGCGCGACGGCGGACGGTTCGAACACGTACAACGTCGTCGACGTCCGGCTGGCGGACGGGGTGGCCCCGCCGGACGCCTCCCTCCAGCGCAACGTCTACACCACGTCCTCCTGCGGGCTGTGCGGCAAGGCGTCGCTGGACGCGGTACGGACCACCGCCCGCTGGCCGCTGCCGCTGGCCGGCGGGCCGGTCCTCACCCCCGGGCTGCTGGCCGCGCTGCCGGAGCGGCTGCGCGCGCACCAGCGGGTGTTCGCGCGTACCGGTGGGCTGCACGCGGCGGCGCTGTTCGACGGCGGCGGGGAACTGCTGGACGTCCGGGAGGACGTGGGGCGGCACAACGCCGTCGACAAGGTCGTGGGCCGGGCGCTCGGCGCGGGGCTGCTGCCGCTGGCGGACACGGTGCTGCTGGTGTCGGGGCGGGCCTCCTTCGAGCTGGTGCAGAAGGCGGTGATGGCCGGGATCCCGGCGCTGGCGGCGGTGTCGGCGCCCTCGTCGCTGGCCGTGGAGCTGGCGGCCGAGGCCGGTCTGACGCTGGTCGGGTTCCTGCGCGGGACGTCGATGAACGTCTACGCCGGGGCGGAGCGGCTGGAACTGCCGCCGGGGTCGTCCGGGCCGTCCTGACCGCCGGGATCGCCGGGCCCGCCCGGTCCGTCCGGTTCCTCCGGCGCCTCCGCCGACCAGCGGCGGGCCAGGAAGGCGCAGACCAGCAGTTGCAGCTGGTGGAAGAGCATGAGGGGCAGCACGGCGAGCGCCGTCTGCTCGGGGAAGATCACCCCGGCCATGGGCAGCCCGGCCGCCAGGGACTTCTTCGACCCGGCGAAGGTGATGGCGATCCGGTCGCCGCGCCCGAAGCCGAGCCGCCCGGCGCCCCGGGTGGTCAGCACCAGCATGACGGTGAGCAGGACGCCTTCCACCGCGAGCAGCGCCAGCAGCCGCCCCCAGCTGGCCTCGGACCAGATGTTCTCGTTCATGCCCTCGCTGAACGCGGCGTAGACGACCACCAGGATCGAGCCGCGGTCCACGGTCATCACCAGCAGCCGGTGCCGGGCGATGAAGTCGCCGATCCAGCGGCGCAGCAGTTGCCCGGCGACGAACGGGGCCAGCAGCTGGCCGCCGATGGACAGCAGCGAGTCCGCGCTGATGCCCGCGCTCGCGCCGATGAACGCGGCGGCCAGCAGCGGGGTGAGGACGATGCCCGCTATCGAGGAGAACGACCCGGCCGCGATGGCCCCGGCCACGTTGCCGCGGGCGATGGAGGTGAAGGCGATCGAGGACTGCACGGTGGAGGGGACCAGGCACAGGAACAGCAGCCCGGTGTACAGGTCGTCGGTGATCAGCCAGGGCACCAGGCCGCGGGCGGCGAGGCCCAGCAGCGGGAAGACGAGGAATGTGCAGCCCAGGATGGTGAGGTGCAGCCGCCAGTGGCGCACCCCGTCCAGGGCGTCCCGGGTGGAGAGCCGGGCGCCGTAGAGGAAGAACAGCAGGCCGATGAAGACCTTGGTCGCCCCGTCCACCACCTCCTGAGCACCGCCGCCGACCGGGAACAGGGCCGCCAGCCCGACGGTTGTCATCAGGAGCAGAAGGAAAGGGTCGATGAACCGGGTCACTGCACGCACCCGCGCCATTGTGCCCCCCGCCCTGGCCGGGTGCGCCGCCGGGCCGGATCATGGACGATAAGCACCGCACTACAAAGCGATCGGATTCCGATCAGACGAAGGACTGATTCGTACGTGAGCAGCGTCCCCCATGTCACTCTGAACAACGGCGAAGAGATCCCGCAGCTGGGCTTCGGCGTGTGGCAGGTCCCCGACGACCAGGCCACCGACGCCGTGAACCACGCCCTGGAGGCGGGCTACCGCCACATCGACACCGCGGCGATCTACCGCAACGAGGTCGGCACCGGCAAGGCGCTGGCCGCCTCGGGGCTGCCGCGTGAGGAGCTGTTCGTCACCACCAAGCTGTGGAACTCCGACCACAGCCGCGACGACGCCCTGCGCGCCATCGACGTGTCGCTGGAGAAGCTGGGCCTGGAGTACGTCGACCTGTACCTGATCCACTGGCCGACCCCGATGTACGACCAGTACGTCGAGGCGTGGCAGGCCCTGGAGCAGATCTACGCGGACGGCAAGGCGAAGGCGATCGGCGTCTCCAACTTCCGCCCCGCGCACCTGCGCCGGGTGATCGACGAGACGAACATCGTCCCCGCCATCAACCAGATCGAGCTGCACCCCAACTTCGTGCAGGCCGAGTCGCGCACCGTCCACGCCGAACTGGGCATCGCCACCGAGGCGTACTCCCCGCTCGGCTCGGGCAAGGGCCTGCTGGACGACCCGAAGCTCGCCGAGATCGGCGCCAGGTACGGCAAGACGCCGGCCCAGGTCGTGCTGCGCTGGCACCTCCAGCTCGGGAACGTCGTGATCCCCAAGTCGGTGACCCCGGCCCGGATCAAGGAGAACTTCGACGTCTTCGACTTCGAGCTGGCCCCCGAGGACCTGGCGGCCGTCACCGGCCTGGACACCGGCGTCCGGGTCGGCGCCGACCCGG
>NZ_JBHWJL010000101.1:0-16881 GCF_042731495.1 Streptomyces sp. NPDC059853 | reverse complement strand
GGCCTCGCCCGGCGCCTGCCACACCGCCACTGCTGCCCCGAGCCGCAGCACACAGCGCACCGACCGAAGGTGCCCACGCGCAAGCGATGAACGCGACCGAGCCCCGGACCACTTCAGGTCCGGGGCTCGGCGTCTGTCCGCAGCGGCACCGGCCGGCGGCCGGGCCGGATCAGCGCTTGCGCTGCTCGACGGGCAGGTCGAGGACGGCCCGGGTGCCGCCGCCCTCGGCCGCGATCATGTCGAACCGGCCGCCCAACTCCCCCTCCACCAGGGTGCGCACGATCTGCAGGCCGAGACTGCCGTCGGAGCGCGGGTCGAAACCCTCCGGCAGGCCGCGGCCGTTGTCGGTCACCGTGACCAGCAGCCGGGCCGAGCCGCGCCGTACCTCGGTACGGGTGGCGCCGACCTCGATCCGGCCCGTCTCGCCGGGGCCGAAGGCGTGCTCCAGGGCGTTCTGGAGGATCTCGGTGAGGACCATCGACAGCGGGGTGGCGATCTCGGCGTCCAGGATGCCGAAGCGGCCCCTGCGGCGGCCGGTGACCCGGCCGTCCGGGGAGAGTTCGGCGACCATGGTGATCACCCGGTCGGCGATCTCGTCGAACTCGACCCGCTCGTCCAGGTTCTGCGAGAGCGTCTCGTGCACGATCGCGATGGAGCCGACCCGGCGCACCGCCTCCTCCAGCGCGGCACGGGCGTTCTCGTCGCCGGTGGCGCCGATCCTGCGGGCCTGGAGGCGCAGCAGGGCGGCCACGGTCTGGAGGTTGTTCTTCACCCGGTGGTGGATCTCCCGGATGGTGGCGTCCTTGGTGATCAGTTCGCGCTCGCGGCGGCGCAGTTCGGTCACATCGCGCAGCAGTATGAGCGAACCGATGTGCTCGCCCTTGGGCTTGAGCGGGATGGCGCGCAGCTGCACGACGCAGTCGTTGCCCTCGATCTCCGTCTCGCGGGGCGCGTAGCCGCTGGCCAGCTTGACCAGGGACTCGTCCACCGGGCCCCGGGTGGGTGCCAGTTCGGCGGTGGTGGGGCCCAGCGGCAGGCCGACCAGGTCGGCGGCGAGGCCGAGGCGGTGGTAGGCGGAGAGGGCGTTGGGGCTGGCGTACTGGACGACGCCGTCGGCGTCCAGCCGCAGGAAGCCGTCGCCGACCCGGGGGGCGCGGTCCATGCCGACCTGCTGGCCGGGGTAGGGGAAGGTGCCGCCGGCGATCATCTGGGCGAGGTCGGAGGCGCTCTGCAGGTAGGTGAGTTCGAGGCGGCTGGGGGTGCGGACGGTGAGGAGGTTGGTGTTGCGGGCGATGACGCCCAGGACGCGGCCCTCGCGGCGCACCGGGATCGACTCGACCCGGACCGGGACCTCCTCGCGCCATTCGGGGTCGCCCTCGCGGACGATGCGGCCCTCGTCGTGGGCGACGTCGAGCAGCGGGCGGCGGCCGCGCGGGACGAGGTGGCCGACCATGTCGTCCTGGTAGGAGGTGGGGCCGGTGTTGGGGCGCATCTGGGCGACGGAGACGTAACGCGTGCCGTCCCGGGTGGGCAGCCACAGCACCAGGTCCGCGAAGGAGAGGTCCGAGAGCAGCTGCCACTCGGAGACCAGCAGGTGCAGCCACTCGAGGTCACGTTCCCCGAGATCGGTGTGCTGGTGGACGAGGTCGTTCATGGAGGGCACACGGGGAGCTTACCGGCGGGTGTCCGGATGGTGAGCGGCGCGCACCGCCGGGAGTGCGCCGCTGTGATCAGGAAACGTCGGCAGACGGCCCGATGACGGCGGCGGGCGCGGGAATTGCGTTCAGAGCATGGACACCGCCGACAGCTGCGGTCAGAATGGAGCGGACCGCAGCTTCCCGTACCTCTGTCCTCCCCGCACAGGAGGGCAGAACGCGAGGCCCCGGTGCTCTCTGCCCTGACGGCGCCCGGGTCCGCGATCGCTCCGGGCTGCGGTGCCGGGAGGGTTGAGGGTCCCTCTCAGGCGCCGCGGCCCTGGGTGCGCGCCGGGACGGCGCGGCCACCCCAGGGGCCACGGCCGCGGACGGTCAGCTGGTCTCGGTGACCTTGGCGAGCGCGCGCGGCGCGTCCGGGTCCTGGCCGCGGGCCAGGGTGATCTCGTGGGCCAGCATCTGGAGCGGGATGATCTCCAGGATCGGCTGCAGGTTCTCCGGCACCCCCTCGGTGGGCAGCGCGAAGCCGGCCGAGGCCGCGTCCACCTGCGGTGTGGGGCCCACCACCATCAGATCGGCGCCCCGGTCGCGCAGCCGGTCGAGCACCGGTTGCAGCGCCCGGCCGCCCTTGCCGTCGGTGACGATGGCGATCACCGGGGAGACGTTGTCGACCATGGCCAGCGGGCCGTGCAGCAGATCGGCCCCCGAGTAGGACAGCGCCGGGATGTAGCTGGTCTCCATCAGCTTCAGGGCGGCTTCCTTGGCGGTGGGATAGCCGTAGCCGCGGGAGGTGAGGACCATGCGCTCGGCGAACCGGTAGCGGGCGGCCAGGGTGGTGATCTCCTGGCGGCGCCCGAGGATCCGCTCGGCCAGTTCGGGCAGCCCGGCCGCGCCCGGGGCGCCGTCCACCTCGCGCAGGCCCTGCACCAGCAGGTACAGCGCCAGCAGTTCGGCGGTGTAGGTCTTGGTGGCCGGCAGGGCCTCCTCGGGTCCCGCGAGCACGTCGATGTGGAACTCGGAGGCCTCCGCCAGCGGGGAGTCGGGGTTGTTGGTGACCGCGAGGGTGAGGGCCCCGGCCGCGCGGGCGGCGCGGGTGGAGGCGAGCAGATCGGGTGAGCCGCCGGACTGGCTCACCGTGATGACCAGCACGTCCCGCAGATCGGGGGTGGCCGCGTAGGCGGTCGTGGTGGACATGGAGGTGAGCCCGCAGGGCTTGCCCAGCTCGATCTCCAGCAGGTACTTGGCGTACAGCGCGGCGTGGTCGGAGGTGCCCCGGCCGGTCAGCAGGACGAAGCGGGGCCCGCGGGCGGCGATCGCGCGGGCCGTCTCCCGGATGGCGGGGGCCCCCTCGGTCAGCAGGCGGCGCAGGACGGCCGGCTGCTGGGCCATCTCTCCGGCCATGACGCGGCCGGGCTGGTCACTGGTCACTGGTCGTGGTCCTCCCCCGCCGGTACCCCGGCGATGATCTCGGCGGCGGCCCGCCCGCAGACCCGGGCGGCGCCGTGGGTGGCGATGTGCAGGGCGCCGGTGGGCGAGGAGGCGGGGACCCCCATCTCCACCACCACGGTGTCGGGCCGGGCGGCGAGCAGCGCGGTGACGGTGTCGGCCATCCACGGGTGCCGGTGGGCGTCGCGGACCACCGCGACCACCGGCTGCTCCCCCGCGTCGTCCAGGATCCGGGTGGCCAGGCCCGCCGGGCCCAGGGCATGGGCCCGGTCGGCGGTGTGCTCGGCGGAGCGGGTGCCGGGCAGCAGCCGCTCCAGTTCGGTGGCCACGCCCCAGGGGGTGTGGTGGCCCACGGCGATGTTGGCCACCGGGTGGAAGGAGGCCACGTACGGCGGCCGGGCCGGCGGTGTGTACGGGGCGGCGCCGGCCGGCCGGGTCACCCGCACGGCGCGGCGGGCGGCGGCCAGACCGATGTCCCGCGCGGGGGCGCCGGTGGTGGCGGGGGCCGCGGTGCGGGCGGCGGCGGTCCAGCGGCCCAGGGCGCGCACGCGTTCGGCGGCGTCGTGCAGGCGTTCCTCGGACAGGTCCCCGTCGCGTACCGCCTGGATGATCGCGTCGCGCAGGGCCAGCACCTCGGCCTCGTCGGAGGGGGTGCCGCCCACGCAGATGGCGTCGGCGCCGGCGGCCACCGCCAGGGCGCAGCCGCGGGCCAGGCCGTGGACGGCTTCGATCGCCTTCATCTCGATGGCGTCGGAGTAGATCACCCCGTCGAAGCCGAGGCCGCCGTCCGCTTCGGGGGCGCGCAGCAGCCCGGTGAGCACGCTGGGGCTGAGGGTGCCGGGGCGGTCGGGGTCCAGGACGGGCAGCAGGATGTGCGCGCTCATCACGCAGCGGGTGCCGGCGGCGACGGCGGCCTTGAAGGGGACGAGTTCCCGGGAGTGGAGGGTGTCGAGGTCGATGTCGATGCGCGGGAGGGCGAGATGGGAGTCGACGCTGGTGTTGCCGTGGCCGGGGAAGTGCTTGACGCAGGCGGCGACGCCGGTGCTCTGGAGTCCTTCGACGAAGGCGACGGTGTGCCGGGCGACCAGTTCGGGGTCCTGGCCGAAGGATCGGACGCCGATCACCGGGTTGCCGGGGTCGGTGTTGATGTCGGCCGAGGGGGCCCAGTTGACGGTGACGCCGCACTCGGTGAGCCGGTGGCCGATGGCGGTGGCCACCTCGCGGGTGAGGGCGGGGTCGTCGGCGGCGCCGAGGGCGAGGTTGCCGGGGAAGGAGGAGCCGCCGATGAGTTCGAGGCGGGTGACGTCGCCGGCCTCCTCGTCGGTGGCGACCAGCACCTCGGGGTTGGCGGCGCGCAGCTGAGCGGTGAGCGCGGCCAGCTGGTGGGTGCTCCGCACGTTGCGGCCGAAGAGCCCGACGCCGGTCATTCCGTTCTCCAGCTGCCGCAGCAGCCAGGCGGGTGCCTCGGTGGTGCCGGCGAAGGTGGGCTGGAGGACGGCGAGGGCGTCGCGGGTGAGGGTGTCGGTGGCGCGGTGGGTGATGGTCATCGCGGGGCTATCCCTTCACGGCACCCGCGGCCAGACCGCCGGTGACCCTTCGCTGGAGGAGGATGAAAACGATCAGCACGGGGACGGTGAACAGGGAGGACGCGGCCATGGTGGCGCCCCAGTCGTTGCCGAAGTTCGTCTGGAACTGGGTGAGCCACAGCGGCAGGGTGGCCATCTCGGGGGCCTTGTTGAGCACCAGGACCATGGCGTACTCGTTCCACGCCATGATGAAGCCGAACAGCGAGGTGGCCATCAGCCCGGGGGCCAGCAGCGGGAAGATGATCCGGAAGAAGGCCTGGGTGCGGGTGCAGCCGTCGATCAGGGCGGCTTCCTCCAGTTCCTTGGGCACGGCGGCGATGAAGCCGCGCAGTGTCCAGATGGTGAAGGGCAGCGCCATCACGAAGTAGATGACGATGAGCGTGACCAGGCTGTTGAGCGCCTGGGCGTCCCGGGCGTTCAGATACATCACGATGATCAGGATTTCCCAGGGCGCCATCTGGGCCATCATCACCACGAGCACCATGCCGCGCCGGCCGCGGAAGCGCAGCCGGGCGATGGCGAAGCCGGCGGCCAGGGCCACCAGCAGCGCCAGCAGCACGGCGGCCAGGGTCACCACGACGCTGTTGCGGACGTATGTCCAGAACAGGTCGACCCCGGTGGCGGTGGAGTAGTGCTCGAAGGTGGGGGTGAAGAAGAAGACCGGGTCCTTCACGAGCACCTGGGAGTTGCTCTTGAAGGACGTGGAGAACATCCAGTAGACCGGGAAGAGGAAGAGCACGGTGAGCGCGAGGGCCACCGAGTTCAGTCCGATGCGGCCCAGCCGTTTGCTGCGGCGCGCCCGGGTGGAGGCGGAGGCGTCGTGGGCCGCGAGGGGGAGCCGGGCGGCGGGGGCCTGGGCGACGGCCTTGTCGGTGGCGGTCATGACTGCTGCTCCTTCTCCTGCTTGAGGATCAGGCGGAAGTAGAAGGACAGGGCGACCAGCAGGATGACCAGGGTGAGCACGGAGATGGCCGCCGCCGTGCCGTACTGGTGCTGGCCCATGCCCTCGATGTAGGCCATGACCGGCAGGGTCTCGGACTCGCGGTTGGGCCCGCCGGCGTTCAGCGCGTAGATCTGGGTGAACGCCTTGAAGACCCAGATGATCTCCAGGAAGGTGGTGATCAGGAAGAACGGCCGCATGATCGGCGCCGTGATGGACCAGAAGATCCGCGGACCGGAGGCGCCGTCCATCCGGGCGGCCTCGTAGATCTCGCCGCTGATGGTGGTGAGCCCGGCGTAGAGGTTGAGCGCCACGAACGGCACCGAGGCCCACACGATCAGCACGGTGACGATGGTCAGGGTGGAGAAGCCGCTGCTGAACCAGTTGTGCTGTTCGTAGCCGGAGAAGCCGAGTGTGCGCATCACCCAGTTGGCCACCCCGAACTGGGTGTCGAACAGCCAGCGGAAGACGGTGGTCGTGGCGATGACCGGCATCGCCCAGGCGGCCACCAGGGCGATGGACAGGGTGAGCCGCATGGGCTTGGCGAGCCGGTTCAGCAGCAGCCCGATCAGGGTGCCGAGCACCATGATCAGCACCACGTTGGCCGCCATGAAGACGAAGGTGCGGGTGAGCGAGGCCCAGAAGCGCTCGTCCTCCAGCACCCGCCGGTAGTTGTCGAAGCCGGTCCACTCGGTGGTGTGGGAGATCAGCTGGCGGCGGCCGAACGCCTGGAAGGAGATGAGGAGGTTGCGCACCAGGGCGTAGCCGAGGATGCCCACGATCGCCAGGACGGCGGGCGCGATCAGCACGTACGGCAGCCAGCCGCCGGGCGGTGCGTACCGGCGGCCGGACCGGCCGGCGGGCTTGCTGCCCGCCGTGCCGGTCCCGGGTCCCTCGGTGTCCACGGTCAACATGCGTGTCTTTCCTCGTCCTTCACTGGGAGGGATCCGCCGCCGCGCGGACTATTCGCGGTTGATGCGGGTGGTGATCTCCGAGTCGGCCGCCTGGGCGGCGGAGGCGTAGTCCTCGCCGTTGAGCGACGCGGTCATCAGTTCCTTGATCGGATTCGGGACGGCTTCGACGTTGGCCCATCCGGTGGTAAGTGGCGGCAGGAACCCCACATCGGCGGAGGCGACCATGGCCTCGGCGAAGGATCCGGCCTCCGGGCTGGCGGTCACGTCGGTGCGGTTGGGGACGACGCCGCCGCCGTTGGCGTCCACGAACTTCTGTGCCCATTCCTGGGAGGTGGCCAGGGCCAGCCACTCGCGGGCCAGCTCCGGGTTGCCGGCGCGCTCGTTGACCGCCAGGTTGGATCCGCCGAGGAAGACGTTGCCGAGCTGGTCGGCGGTCTTGCCGGGGACCGGGAAGTAGCCGAAGTCGGCCTCGCCGCCGGCTTCCTCGATGGCGGTGATGGCGCCGTTCGCCTCCCAGCCCAGGCCGATCCAGGAGGCCACATTGCCGTTCGGGACGATGTCGGTGGACTGCTGGGGGGACGCCTCGTCGTTGTCGGTGGGCGAGTCGGAGAAGGACTGGAGTTCGGTGTAGAAGTCCATGCCCGCCTTCCCCTCGGGGGTGTTCAGCGCGCCCTTCCATTCGTCGCCGTCCTCGACGGCGAAGCTGCCGCCCTCGTCCGCGATGAAGCCGCCCAGCACGTAGTAGCTCTGGCCCGGGAGGTAGATGGGCTCGGCGTCGGTGTTGTCGCGGATCGTCTCCAGGGCGGTGATCCACTCGTCCCGGGTGGTGGGCACCTCGGCGCCGGCCTCCTCCCAGATCTTCTTGTCGTAGATGACCACCCGGTTGGCGCCGTACCACGGCACCGCGTACAGGGTGTCGTCGATCTCGGCGGAGGCGAGCATGTTGGCGTTCCACGGCTCGTCGCGCAGTTCGCTCAGATCGGCGAGGCCGCCGGTGTTGGCGTACCCCACGGTCTGGGTGTTGCCGATCTCCATGACATCGACGGTGCCGTTCTCGGACAGCGCGGTGGTGAGCCGGTCCTGGATGCCGCCCCACTGCTGGATCTGGACATCGACGGTGACGCCGTGCTCGGCCTCGAACGCCTGGTTGAGTTCGGTCACCCACGATTCCGGCGCGGACCCGTCCATCAGCCAAACGGTGAGGGAATCGGGCGTACCGTCCCCGTCGCTCGTTGTGCTGCCGTCGTCGCCGGTGCCGCAGGCGGCCAGTGCGGCGGTCATCGCCGTCACCGATAGGGCGGCCATCAGCGTGCGCTTCACGTGACCCTCCTCGGGGCATCCGCCCCTTGACACCCGTGCCGGGAGCGGTGGTTAGTAGTGAAGGAACAAGAGGTGTAGACCAGTTGCACGGAGCCTGGACTAGACCAAGGAGGAGTGTCAAGAGTCCACAAGCGGGCCCCGTCCGTCCGTTACCGGACCGACACATGTCCGTCGGCGCGGCCCCTGTCCGGGCCGTGCCACGATGTCAGCTGCGAAAAACGGAGGAGCCGGTGACACCACCGCACCGATACGGGGAAGGACGGTCCATGGCGGGCGAAGGGAGCGCGGCACCGGCGGCCGGAACCGACGGCACCGAACGGAACCGTACCGCGCGCGTGCCCAAGTACTACCGCCTCAAGCGGCATCTGCTGCGGATGACCGAAACCCTGCCGCCGGGCACCCCGGTCCCCCCGGAACGTTCCCTGGCCATCGAGTTCGACACCTCCCGCACCACCGTCCGCCAGGCCCTCCAGGAACTGGTCGTCGAAGGCCGCCTGGAGCGCATCCAGGGCAAGGGCACCTTCGTCGCCAAACCCAAGGTCTCCCAGGCCCTCCAGCTCACCTCCTACACCGAGGACATGCGCGCCCAGGGCCTGGAGCCCACCTCCCAGCTGCTGGACATCGGCTACGTCAACGCCGACGAACGGCTCAGCCGGCTGCTCGGCCTCCCCGAGGGCGGCCGGGTGCTGCGCATCGAGCGGCTGCGGCTGGCCAGCGGCGAGCCGATGGCGCTGGAGACCACCCATCTGTCCCAGGAACGCTTCCCCGCGCTGCGCCGCTCCCTGGTGCGCTTCACCTCGCTCTACACGGCGCTGGCCGAGGTGTACGGGGTACACCTGGCGCGCGCCGAGGAGACCATCGAGACCTCGCTGGCCAACCCGCGCGAGGCCGGACTGCTGGGCACCGACGTGGGCCTGCCGATGCTGATGCTGTCGCGGCACTCCTTCGCCAGGGACGGCGAGCCGGTGGAGTGGGTGCGGTCGGTGTACCGGGGCGACCGGTACAAGTTCGTCGCCAACCTGGAGCGCCCCGCCCCGCCGCCGCCCACGCCGTGAGGTCATGATCATCGCGCGACGACGCGGTGAAGACGTCCGCCAATCCGCACCGCCCCATGGTCATCCGGCCGCTCCTGCCCTAGATTCGCCCTCTGCCGGGCAACGAGGACCGGCACAGCGCGCAGGGAGGCACGACGGTGGTGCGACAACTACGGCAGGCACGGCCACGCACGGTGGTCATCTGGACCCTGGTGTCGCTGGTGGCGGCGGCCGGCTGGGCCGTCCTGGCCCTCTCCCGGGGCGAGGAGGTGTCGGCGGCCTGGATGGTGGCCGCGGCGCTCGGCTCGTACGCGATCGGCTACCGGTTCTACTCGCGTTTCATCGCGCACCGCGCGCTGGGCCTGGACAAACGGCGGGCCACCCCGGCGGAGCGGCACAACGACGGACTCGACTACCACCCCACCGACCGGCGGGTGCTGCTCGGCCACCACTTCGCCGGCATCTCCGGCGCGGGCCCGCTGGTGGGCCCGGTGCTCGCCGCCCAGATGGGCTATCTGCCGGGCACCATCTGGATCATCGTCGGGGTGATCTTCGCGGGCGCCGTGCAGGACATGGTGGTGCTGTTCGCCTCCACCCGGCGCGACGGCAAGTCGCTGGGCCAGATCGCGCGCGAGGAGATCGGCCCGGTGGGCGGGATCGCGGCGGTGATCGCGATCTTCACCATCATGATCATCCTGCTGGCGGTGCTGGCCCTGGTGGTGCTGAACGCGCTCGCCGAATCCGCCTGGGGCACCTTCTCGGTCGGCATGACCATTCCGATCGCGCTCTTCATGGGCTTCTATCTGCGCTATCTGCGGCCGGGAAAGGTCGCCGAGGTCACCGTCATCGGCGTCTCGCTGCTGATGTTCGTCATCGTCGCCGGCCGCTGGGTGGCGAATTCCTCGCTCGGCGAGACCTTCACCCTGGAGCCGGGCACCCTGGTGATCTGGCTGGCGGTGTACGGATTCGCCGCCTCGGTCGTCCCGGTGTGGCTGCTCCTGGTGCCCCGTGACTATCTGTCGACCTTCATGAAAATCGGCACCATCGGCCTGCTGGCGGCGGCCATCGTCATCACGCTGCCCGGCCTGAAGATGGACGCCATCACCGACTTCGCCTCCAACGGCGAGGGCCCGGTCTTCGCGGGCTCCCTCTTCCCGTTCGTCTTCATCACCATCGCCTGCGGCGCGCTCTCCGGATTCCACGCGCTGATCTCCTCCGGCACCACGCCGAAAATGATCCAGAAGGAGACCCAGGTCCGCACCATCGGCTACGGCGCGATGCTGATGGAATCCTCGGTCGCGGTCATGGCGATCACCGCCGCCTGCGTCCTCGATCCGGGCATCTATTTCGCGATGAACGCGCCACCGGCCGTCATCGGGGACACCGTCCAGTCGGCCTCCGAGATCATCACCTCGTGGGGCTTCACCGTCACCCCCGACCAATTGACGGCGGCGGCCGAATCGGTGGAGGAAGGCTCCCTGCTCTCCCGCACGGGAGGCGCGCCGACACTCGCGCTCGGACTCGCGGCGATTCTCGCGGACATCCTCGGCGGCGAGGCCATGATGTCCTTCTGGTATCACTTCGCGATCATGTTCGAGGCCCTGTTCATTCTCACCGCGATCGACGCCGGAACGCGGGTGGGCCGCTTCATCCTCCAGGACGCCATCGCCGGCCTGCACCCCCGGCTGGCGAAGTTCCGCTCCACCCACTGGTGGCCCGGCATCTGGTTCACCGGCGCGGTCGTCGTCGGACTCTGGGGCGGCCTGCTGTGGATCGGCGTCCACGACCCGCTCGGCGGCATCAACACGCTCTTCCCGGTCTTCGGCATCGCCAACCAGCTGCTGGCCGCCGTGGCCCTCGCGATCTGCACCGTGCTGCTGGTGAAGGCCGGCCGGGTCCGCTACGCCTGGGTGACCGGCGTCCCCCTGGTGTGGATCGCGATCGTCACGCTCACCGCCAGCTGGCAGAAGGTCTTCTCCGGCGACCCGGCGGTCGGCTTCCTGGCCCGCCGCTCGCAGTACCAGGACGGCATCGCCGCCGGCGAACTGCTCCCGGGCGCCAAGGACATGTCCGATATGCAGACCATCGTGAACAACGCCACCATCACCGCCGCCATCACCGGCCTGCTGGCGATCCTCGTCCTGGTGGTCTTCGCCGACGCCGCCCGGATGATCGTGACATCGCTGCGCGACCCCGGCTCGGTCACCCTCCGGGAGGCCCCGTTCGTGGAGTCCCGGCTGATCGCCCCGGCCGGGCTCATCGCCACCAAGGAGGAGAAGGCCGAACTGGTGGCCGCCGGACTCGGCCCCGAGGGCGGCATCCCCGGCCAGACCCGCGGCGGCGAGCGCGCCAGGGAAGGAGCCACGGAGTGACCGGGACGACCGCCCCAGCGGCCCCCGCCCGCGCCCGCGTGCGGGGCACCGCCCGCCGGGTGGCCCGCTGGCTGCGCTGGTACCTGCGCGAGGTGACCGGGGAGAGCGCGTACGACCGCTACACCGCCCGCGCCCGGGCCCAGGACCCCGCCGTACGAGTCCTCTCCCGGCGCGAGTTCGAACGGATGCGCATGGACGCCAGAGCGGCCGACCCCCAGGGCGGCGCCCGCTGCTGCTGACCCCACCAGACCGCCCCACCGGGCCGGTACCCCCCGCCACCACCGGGGAGGTACCGGCCCGTCCGCGTGTGCCCGGCACGGACCGCGCCGGGCACGCCACGCCGCGGGAAACGGCGTGTCGTCCTCTTCGGTCCGTCGCAGTTGCACACAGCGCACAGACTCCGCGAACGCCTCGGGTTCGTCCGGGCCCCGGAGCGCGACCGCTCCCCCGCACCCGGGGCGGCTCTTCACGTGTTCGCACGTGGACTGTGACCGTAAGTATGACGGCGAACACTAGATATGGGGGTGCTCGCTTCATGCGGCACTAGATGTATGCTCGTGCTCGCTGTCGCCGCAGGGGAATCCGGTGCGATTCCGGAACTGTCCCGCAACGGTATGTGATGGGCCGATTTCTCACGACCCGTCATGAGTCCGAACACCTGCCGTCAGTATCGAGAACGTCCGGGCCTCGTGGGCTGGGCCGGCGGACGCTGCGCGGTGTACGTCACAAGGGCCTTTGCCTTGCCACACGTATGCCCGCATGCGCCCGTCGTGTGTGGCCCCCGGAGGTTTCCCTGCGATATGAGGGAGAGCATCGCGTGACCATCGCACCCGTCGCCCCAGCGGAACCGGCCTCAGCCGAACTGCTGCGCACCGTGAGCGACCTCACCGCCGATCTGCCCGCCACCGACCCCTCGCGGGTCACGGCGGCCGTGATCCGCGGCCGGCAGGCCGACTCCGACGCGGCCGAGCTGCGCTCGCTCGCCATCGAGGCCGCCGCCGGCCTCATCGGCGAGGAACCCGAGTACTCCCGGCTGGCCGCCCGCCTGCTCACCCTCGCGGTGCGCGAGGAAGCCGCCGGGCAGGGCGCGGTCACCTTCTCCGACTCGATCGCCACCGGCCACCGCGAAGGACTGATCGCCGACTCCACCGCCGCGTTCGTCGCCGCGCACGCCGAGCGGCTCAACGCCCTCGTCGAGCAGGCCATCGCGGACGGTGCCGACGACCGGTTCGGCTACTTCGGGCTGCGCACCGTCCAGTCCCGCTACCTGCTGCGCCACCCCATCACCCGCAAGGTGATCGAGACCCCCCAGCACTTCCTGCTGCGGGTGGCCTGCGGCCTGGCCGAGGACCACTCCGAGCGCGCCCTGGAGGAGGTGGCGCGGCTGTACGGGCTCACCAGCTCGCTCGCGTACCTGCCGTCCTCCCCCACCCTGTTCAACTCCGGCACCCGGCACCCGCAGATGTCCTCCTGCTACCTGCTGGACTCGCCGCTGGACGAACTCGACTCCATCTACGAGCGCTACCACCAGGTCGCGCGGCTCTCCAAGCACGCCGGCGGCATCGGCCTGTCCTACTCCCGCATCCGCGCCCGCGGCTCCCTCATCCGGGGCACCAACGGCACCTCCAACGGCATCGTGCCGTTCCTGCGCACCCTGGACTCCTCCGTCGCCGCCGTCAACCAGGGCGGCCGGCGCAAGGGCGCGGCCTGCGTCTACCTGGAGAGCTGGCACGCCGACCTCGAAGAGTTCCTCGAACTGCGGGACAACACCGGCGAGGAAGCCCGCCGCACCCACAACCTCAACCTGGCGCACTGGATCCCGGACGAGTTCATGCGCCGCGTCGAGGCCGACGCCGAGTGGTCCCTGTTCTCCCCCTCCGAGGTGCCCGAACTCGTCGACCTGTGGGGCGAGGAGTTCGACGCCGCCTACCGCAAGGCCGAGGCCGAGGGCCGCGCCGCCAAGCGGGTGCCCGCCCGCCAGCTGTACGCCCGGATGATGCGCACCCTGGCGCAGACCGGCAACGGCTGGATGACCTTCAAGGACGCCGCCAACCGCACCGCCAACCAGACCGCCGAGCCCGGCTCGATCGTGCACTCCTCCAACCTGTGCACCGAGATCATCGAGGTGACGAACGACGGCGAGACCGCCGTGTGCAACCTCGGCTCCATCAACCTCGCCGCCCACCTCGGCGACGACGGCGACATGGACTGGGAGCGCATCGACGCCACCGTCCGCACCGCCGTCACCTTCCTCGACCGCGTGGTGGACATCAACTTCTACCCCACCGAGGAAGCCGCCGCCTCCAACAACCGCTGGCGGCCGGTCGGCCTCGGCCTCATGGGCCTCCAGGACGTGTTCTTCCGGCTGCGGCTGCCGTTCGACTCCCCCGAGGCCAAGGCGCTCTCCACCCGCATCTCCGAGCGCATCATGCTCGCGGCGTACGAGACCTCCGCCGACCTCGCCGAGCGGCACGGCCCGTTCGAGAACTGGTCCAAGACCCGCACCGCCCGCGGCGTCCTGCACCCCGACCACTACGACGACGCGGTCATCACCTGGCCCGAGCGCTGGGAGGCGCTGCGCGCCCGCATCACCCGGACCGGCATGCGCAACTCGCTGCTGCTGGCCATCGCGCCCACCGCCACCATCGCCTCGATCGCCGGCGTGTACGAGTGCATCGAGCCGCAGGTCTCCAACCTCTTCAAGCGCGAGACCCTCAGCGGCGAGTTCCTCCAGGTCAACACCTACCTGGTGGAGGACCTGAAGCGGCTGGGCCTGTGGACGGAGGCCACCCGCGCCGCGCTGCGCGAGGCGAACGGCTCCATCGACGGCATCGACGCCCTGCCCGCCGAGGTCCGCGCCCTCTACCGCACCGCCTGGGAACTCCCCCAGCGCGCGCTCATCGACATGGCCGCGGCCCGCACCCCGTTCATCGACCAGGCGCAGTCGCTGAACCTCTTCATGGCCTCGCCCACCATCGGCAAGCTCAGCTCCATGTACGCCTACGCGTGGAAGAGCGGCCTGAAGACGACCTACTACCTCCGGTCGCGCCCGGCCACCCGGATCGCCGCCTCCGCCCGCGGCACCGCCCCGGCCGGCGCCCCGACCATCCCCGTACAGCAGCAGCCCGCCGCCGAAGCCGACGCCGTCGCCTGCTCCCTGGAGAACCCCGAGTCCTGCGAGGCATGCCAGTAATGACCACCGAGACCCCCGACCGGAAGAAGAACCTGCTCGACCCGGGCTTCGAGCTGACCCTCCGGCCGATGCGCTACCCGGACTTCTACGAGCGGTACCGGGACGCCATCAAGAACACCTGGACCGTCGAGGAGGTCGACCTCCACTCGGACGTCGCCGACCTCGCCAAGCTCTCGCCCGGCGAGCAGCACATGATCGGCCGGCTGGTGGCGTTCTTCGCCACGGGCGACTCGATCGTGGCCAACAACCTGGTCCTCACCCTCTACAAGCACATCAACTCCCCCGAAGCGCGGCTGTACCTCTCGCGGCAGCTCTTCGAGGAGGCGGTGCACGTCCAGTTCTATCTGACGCTCCTGGACACCTACCTGCCCGACCCGGACGACCGGGCGGAGGCGTTCGCGGCCGTCGAGAACATCCCCTCCATCCGCGAGAAGGCCCAGTTCTGCTTCCGCTGGATGGACTCCGTCGAGGACATCGACCGGCTGGAGACCCAGGCCGACCGGCGCCGCTTCCTCCTCAACCTGATCTGCTTCGCCGCCTGCATCGAGGGGCTGTTCTTCTACGGAGCGTTCGCCTACGTCTACTGGTTCCGCTCGCGCGGGCTGCTGCACGGCCTGGCCACCGGCACCAACTGGGTGTTCCGTGACGAGACCATGCACATGAACTTCGCGTTCGAGGTCGTCGACACGGTGCGCCAGGAAGAGCCCGAACTCTTCGACGAGGAGATGGAGCGCCAGGTCACCGACATGCTCAAGGAGGCCGTCGAGGCGGAACTCCAGTTCGCGCGCGACCTGTGCGGCGACGGGCTGCCCGGCATGAACACCGAGTCGATGCGCCAGTACCTGGAGTGCGTCGCCGACCAGCGGCTGCTGCGCCTGGGCATCAAGCCGGTGTTCGGCTCGGAGAACCCGTTCGCCTTCATGGAACTCCAGGACGTCCAGGAGCTGACCAACTTCTTCGAGCGCCGCGCGTCCGCCTACCAGGTGGCCGTGGAGGGCAACGTCTCCTTCGACGACGACTTCTGAGACACCGCACGCACGAAGCGCCCCGCGCCCCGGTGGGGAACCACCGGGCCGCGGCGCCTTTCGTATACAACGCGCACTCTGGCGTTAATTGATCGCTCACCAGCATCAGGGGTTTGTGCCCGCTCCACCCGGCTCAGCAGGATGACGCACCGCCACCGGAACGAGAGGAGCGCCCCGCGATGAGCGTGCGCTGGCACATCAGCAGCTACAGCAGTACCGGCAACAACTGCCTGGAACACGCCCCCCTGCCCACCGGCCTCCAGGCCGTACGCGACACCAAGGCCCGCACCTGCGCCACCCTGCTGCTCCCGGCGGCCGCCTGGCAGTCCTTCGTCACCGCCACCCGGACCGGCTCCCTGGCCCCCTTACCCCCGCACCACCCCTGACCGCCGCCGCCACAGCAGCCAGCCCACGGATCCGGCGGCGAGAACGGCGGCGCCGGCGCCGAGCACCCAGGGCAGCGGGCTGGCGTTGTCGCTGGTGGCGGCGGGTTCGGCCTCCGGGCCGGGGGCGGGTTCGGCGTCGGGGGTGGGGTCGGCCTCGGGGGTGGGCGCGGGGGTGGCGGGCGGATCGAGTGCGGCCTCCCAGTCCCGGAAGATCGGCGGACTGTCCGGATCCCCCGGATCCCCCTCACCATCGAGGACGACGCGGTCGGGGCGGACGATGCCGTAGCCGGTGTAGTCATCCCGTCGCTGGTCGTCGGGCCGCTCGGCGGTGTTGAGCATGACGCGCAGGACCTGGTTCTTGGTCCAGTCGGGATGCCGCGCCCAGATCAGCGCGGCGGACGCGGAGGCGAGGGCGGTGGCGGAACTGGTGCCGCCCTCCTCCTGAATGCAGGCGGGCCCGGAGATGTCACCGCAGTGTCCGGGGACGTCATCCCCGGGGGCGACGAGGGCTACCTGGGGACCGTAGGTGGAGTAGGAAGATCGCTCTCCACTGCTGTTGACGGCGCCGACACCCACGACACCATCCAGTGCCGCTGGAATGGCAGACCCGTTCAAGCCCGCTCCGTCGTTACCAGTCCCCGCAAAAATCAACACACCCTGCCTGACCGCCTCCGTCACAGATTCAACCAAGGCCGCTCTGCCTGGGCCGCTCTCCACATTGCCCAGCGAAATGTTCAGGATCTGTGCCCCGCGGCTGACGGCGTAATCAATGGATTCGGCGATACGTTCGCTGTTGTCAAAGTCGATGGCGCTCGAACTGGTCCTGACAGGCAGGATCTTGACGCCCGGCGCAAGTCCTTGAATTCCGTTACCTTCTCCGGTTCCGGCGATGAGGGCGGCCATGTCCGAGCCATGCCCGGAAGAATCCGCGTCCGCCCCCTCCGGGTCCGTTCTGACATCGGTGCCGTCGAGGACTTGTCCTTGGAGTTCGGGGAGGCTGGAGTCGACTCCGG
>NZ_JBHWJL010000100.1:0-16925 GCF_042731495.1 Streptomyces sp. NPDC059853 | reverse complement strand
GTGCCCACCCCCGCCACCCAAGACCGGCTCGACGTGCTGGTCGCCGAGGGCGGCGACGTTGAGCTTGAGCGGGTTGACGGCGATGCGCAGATCGAGGGCGCTGGCCGCCGCCGTGGTGCTGGTGGTCTCGGTCGCGGAGAGGTCCAGCTCGACGGAGCCGACGCCCGGCACCTCGACGGTGGTGCTGCCGCCGGTGCTGAGGGTGATCTCCTTGCCGAGCACCGTGAGGGAGGCGCCCAGGTTGGCCTCGGCGACGGGGGCCGCGCCGGTGGCGCACACGGCGCGGGCGGTGATGGCCTCCAGTTCGACCACGGAGAGCAGCGGCAGGCCGGGCACGTGGAGCTTCGCCTCGGCCAGCGAGACCTCGGCCTCGGTGCCGTCGGGTCCGGCGGTGGCGGTGGCGGAGGCCACGTCGGCGCGCAGCACCTCGAAGGGACGTCCGCCGTCCACGCCGTCCAGGCTGGCGCTGAGGGCGGTCCTGTCCGCGGTGCCCTCGGTCTCGGGGGCGTTCACCTCGTTGAGCTTGAGTTCGAGCGGGAGCTGGACGGTGCGGTTGAGGAGCCCGACGTCCAGGTTGGTGCGGAGCACCGTGGCGCGGGCCGAGCCGCGGCCGTCGGTCTCCTCGCCGGTGCTGTCCCCGCCGGTCGTCGCGTAGGCGGGGCCGGCGGCCCCCAGCAGCGCGGCGGTGGCCAGCAGGACGGCTGACCGGCGGAAGGCAGAGCTGTACACGTGTGGAACCCCCACGGGAAAGTTGGCGCCGCCACGCGTGCCGATGGGGGACATCACACGCGGTGGCGACTGGGACTCCGCCATCCTTGATGTTCAAACATGGAAACGTCAGCAATCTTCGGGCACTTCACTCGAACGGGGCAAAATCGCGTGAGCGTGCGAATCCAGGGCCTCATCCGTGCGCCTCCGTCCCGCGCGTCACCGCACCCGCACCCCCGCCGGCAGACGCCTCACGCCACCACACGCCCCCGCAGCACCACCCGCCGGGGCCGGGCCAGCACGGTGGGATCGGCGCGCGGGTCCTCGCCGTAGACCACCAGATCGGCCGGGGCGCCCTCGGTCAGCCCCGGACGGCCCAGCCACTGCCGCGCCCGCCAGGAGGCCGCGCCCAGCGCGTCGTGCACGGGCAGCCCGGCGGCCCGCAGTTCGGCCACCTCCTGGGCGATGAGCCCGTGCCCCAGCGACCCCCCGGCGTCGGTGCCGGCGAAGACCGCGATCCCCGCGTCGTACGCCGCCCGTACCGTGTCGTGCCGGCGCGCGTGCAGCCGCCGCATGTGGTCCGCCCAGCGCGGGAACCTGGCCTCCCCGCCGTCCGCGAGCCGGGGGAAGGTCGCGATGTTGACCAGCGTGGGAACGATGGCCACCCCCCGCTCGGCGAACAGCGGAATCGTCTCCTCGGTCAGCCCGGTGGCGTGCTCCACGCAGTCGATGCCGGCCTCCACCAGATCGCGCAGCGAGTCCTCGGCGAAGCAGTGCGCGGTCACCCGGGCGCCCTCCGCGTGCGCCGCGGCGATCGCCTCGCGCAGCGCGCCGGCCGGCCAGCACGGGGCCAGGTCGCCCGCCTCCCGGTCGATCCAGTCGCCGACCAGCTTCACCCAGCCGTCCCCGCGCCGCGCCTGCCTCCGGACGGTGGCGGCCAGTTCGCCGGGCTCGATCTCCTCGGCGTAGTTGCGGATGTAGCGCCGGGTGCGGGCGATGTGCCGGCCCGCCCTGATGAGCCGGGGCAGATCCTCCCGGTCGTCGATCCAGCGGGTGTCGGCGGGCGAGCCGGCGTCGCGCAGCAGCAGCGCGCCCGCGTCCCGGTCCGTCAGCGCCTGCCGCTCGGCGGTGATCCGGTCCACCGCGCCGTGCGCGTCCAGGCCGACATGGCAGTGCGCGTCCACCAGGCCGGGCAGCGCCCAGCCGGTCACCGTGGTGACCTCCCGGAGCCCGCGGGGCCGCGCGAAGGTGATCCGGCCGCCGGTGACCCACAGCTCGTCGCGGACCTCCCACTCGGCACGCCCACCGGACACCGCCCCGGGGCCGAGCAGGATCCGTCCCTTGATGTGC
This sequence comes from Streptomyces sp. NPDC059853, assembly GCF_042731495.1. NCBI lineage: Bacteria > Bacillati > Actinomycetota > Actinomycetes > Kitasatosporales > Streptomycetaceae > Streptomyces > Streptomyces sp. NPDC059853. Next base: position 14,867 of record NZ_JBHWJL010000100.1, on the reverse strand, counting down.
AACGCCGGAGTGTCGTCAATCATGCTCGGCAGCCTACAAATCGACTGCTGGTCTCCGGGGTCGCCGGGGCCCGGACGCAGGTCCGCGGGGTGCACGGCCCGTCGAGCCGGAAGGGTTTGGCGGGAGTACGGGTCCGCAACACCGAGGAGGCCGGCGTGGCCGACCCCAGTGACGGCTTCAGCGCGGAGTTCGACGCGTTCTTCGAGCGGCACCACGCCGAACTGGCCCGGCTCGCCCAGCTGCTGCTCGGCGGCTGGGACAGCGCGGAGAGCGCGGACGATCTGGCCGCCGACGCGCTGGTGGCCATCCGGCACCGCTGGGAGCGGGTACGGGCGGCCGACCGCCCCATCGCGTACGCCCGGGGCGTGGTCGCCCATATGGCGCGCTCCCGGATCCGCAGCAGAACCCGCGAGCGGCACCGGATCGCCCTGTTCTGGTCGCGGCACAGCACCCGGACCGAGGGGCCCGACGTACCGGCGGTGCTGGACGTCCGGCGGCACGCCCCCGGCGGCGGTGACAGCGGGTCCGCTGAGCGCGCTGGGCGAGCTGGATCCGGAGCCTCACGCCTCCTGGTCGCAGAGCACGGTGACGGTGCGGACCGACCGGCCGCTGACCGCGTTCTCGCTGGAGCTGCGGGTGCGGGGCGGCGACGGGGTGCGCTCGACGGGCGCCCGGCGGACCCTGCCGGGCGAGGACTTCGACCTGACGGTGAGCCAGCAGGGCGAGGACCTGGTCCACCGCTGGGTGCTGCGCCCCGGCGCCGGGGTGCCGGCCGGGGAGCACGTGTTCGCCGCGCAGTACGAGCACGCGGCCGACGGACACGAACCCGAGCACGACCGGTACCTCATCCGGGCGACGGCAGCGGACGGCCCGCTGATCGCGGAAGGTGGTTTCCGGTGAATGCGGAACGACAATTCGATGTCTTTTCAACGAGCGCCACGGGTGCTCTTTCCAGGTGAATTATCAACCGACATATCAAGGCGCTCCTGCCCGCTTTTCCGGACCTTAAACGCGCGCATTGCAGTGGATGTCATCAAGCCCACAACCGCCGGAAGAGGTCACGCTGTCGTTACGCATCCGTTACAAACGACGGCCACCTGTCCGCTTTGTCCCGGTAACTAGCCGACATAACTGGACAATCCACCGGGCGGAGCACGGTGCGACAACCCCGCCCCCATAACATATCCACCACCGCTCGGGTAACCCCCTCTCGCGATGCGATTTCGGCCCATGCTCGGTAAATTCGATGGGCATGACCCCCGCACAAGCAGACCATGCACGTGCCGACCAAGAATTCCAGGAAATAGCCGGCGGACTGCGGCTGGAGAGCCCGCGTCCCGAGGACGGAGCCGCATTGTGGCGCATTGCGCGCGACTCCCGGGCCCTCGACCTGAACTCCTCCTACAGCTACCTTCTGTGGTGCCGTGACTACGCCGGTACCTCCATCGTGGCGCGGGACAGCACCGGCGAGCCGGTCGGGTTCATCACCGGCTACACCCGCCCCGAGGCCCCGCGCACCCTGCTGATCTGGCAGGTGGCCGTCGACGCGGCCCAGCGCGGCAAGGGCCTCGCCGCGGCCATGCTGGACGGCCTGGTCGCGCGCACGGGCCGCGAGTGGGGGGTGAACATGGTGGAAACCACCATCACACCGGACAACACCGCCTCCAACCGGCTGTTCGCCTCCTTCGCGCAGCGCCACGGCGCGCCCGTCGAACGCGAGGTCCTGTTCGACTCCGGGAGCTTCCCCGAGCGCGGGCACCAGCCGGAGGTGCTCCACCGGATCGGCCCCGTCCCGGCACCCGACGGGCCCTGAGCCCGTACTCCCCTCCCCCACCGACCACCCCGATTCTTCGCGTACCTCATCCCCCAGGGAGAACGCCGTGACCATCACCCAGCCCGATCTGAGCGTCTTCGAGGCAGTGGAGTCCGAAGTCCGCAGCTACTGCCGCAGCTGGCCCGCCATCTTCGACCGGGCCCAGGGCAGCTACCTGTACGACGAGGACGGCCGCACCTACCTCGACTTCTTCGCCGGGGCGGGCTCGCTCAACTACGGGCACAACAACCCCGTCCTCAAACGCGCCCTGATCGACTACCTGGAGCGCGACGGCATCACCCACGCGCTGGACATGTCCACCACCGCCAAGCGGGCCTTCCTCGAGACCTTCCGCGACGTGGTGCTGCGCCCCCGCGACATGGACCACAAGGTGATGTTCCCCGGCCCCACCGGCACCAACGCGGTGGAGTCGGCGCTGAAGCTGGCCCGCAAGGTGAAGGGCCGCGAGTCGATCGTCTCGTTCACCAACGCCTTCCACGGCATGTCCCTCGGCTCGCTCGCCGTCACCGGCAACGCCTTCAAGCGCGCCGGGGCCGGCATCCCGCTGGTGCACGGCACCCCGATGCCGTTCGACGACTACCTGGACGGCCGCACCCCGGACTTCATCTGGTTCGAGCGGCTGCTGGAGGACTCCGGCTCCGGCCTCAACCAGCCCGCCGCCGTGATCGTGGAGACGGTCCAGGGCGAGGGCGGCATCAACGTGGCCCGCGCCGAGTGGCTGCGCGCGCTGGCCGACCTGTGCCACCGCCATGACATGCTGCTGATCGTCGACGACATCCAGATGGGCTGCGGCCGTACCGGACCGTTCTTCTCCTTCGAGGAGGCGGGCATCATGCCGGACATCATCACCGTCTCCAAGTCCATCGGCGGCTACGGGCTGCCGCTGGCCCTGACCCTCTTCCGCCCCGAGCTGGACATCTGGGAGCCGGGCGAGCACAACGGCACCTTCCGCGGCAACAACCCCGCCTTCGTCACCGCGGCCGCCGCGCTCAACACCTACTGGACCGACGGCCAGATGGAGAAGCAGACCCTGGCCCGCGGCGAGCGGATCGAGCGGACGCTGCGCGACCTCGTCGCCGAACACGCGCACGCCGGCGCGTCCTTCCGCGGCCGCGGCCTGGTCTGGGGGCTGGAGTTCGAGGACCCGGCCCGCGCCACCGCCGTGTGCCGGCGCGCCTTCGAGCTGGGGCTGCTGCTGGAGACCTCGGGGCCGCAGAGCGAGGTCGTCAAGTTCCTGCCCGCGCTCACCATCAGCCCGGAGGAGCTGGACGAGGGCCTGCGCATCGTCACCCGCGCCGTCCGGGACACCGACTGACCGGCGGCGCGCGAGCGCACCACCGGCCACACCCCCGGAAACGAGAACCGAGAAGGGAAGTCCCCCACCGTGATCGTCCGATCCATCAGCGACATCGAGGGCACCGACCGCGACATCGAGTCCGCGTCGGGCACCTGGCGCAGCAAGCGCATCATCCTGGCCAAGGAGCGCGTCGGGTTCTCCCTGCACGAGACGGTGCTGTACGCCGGCACCGAGACCTCGATGTGGTACGCCAACCACGTGGAAGCGGTCTTCTGCGTGTCGGGCGAGGCCGAACTGACCAATGACGACACCGGCGAGAAGCATCTGATCACCCCCGGGACGATGTACCTGCTGGACGGCCACGAGAAGCACACCGTCCGCCCGAAGACGGACTTCAAGGTGCTGTGCGTCTTCAACCCGCCGGTGACCGGCCGCGAGGACCACGACGAGAACGGCGTCTATCCGCTGCTGACCGAGCCGGAGGTGAGCTGATCCCCGAAAGCCCCGCCGACAGCCGCATCACCACTTCACCACCGGAAACGGAAGGGAAGGCACGCACCATGACCATCGCCCGCGAACGCACCGCTGACCTGTACCCGACCCGAGGCGCCACCGAGGTGTCCACCCCGCGGCAGGACCCGGTGGTGTGGTCCCCGCCCGGCACCCCGGGGCCGGTCAGCGCGGAGCAGCTGGCCGGTCTGGAGCGGGACGGATTCCTCTCCGTCGAACAGCTCATCACCCCCGAGGAGGTGGCGGGCTACCGCGCCGAACTGGACCGGCTGATCACCGACCCGGACATCCGGGCGGACGAGCGCTCGATCGTGGAGCCGAAGTCCCAGGAGATCCGCTCGGTGTTCGAGGTGCACCGGATCAGCGAGGTGTTCGCCTCTCTGGTGCGCGACCCCCGGGTGGTGGGGACGGCTCGGCAGATCCTGGGGTCGGACGTGTACGTCCACCAGTCGCGGATCAACGTCAAGCCGGGGTTCGGCGCCAGCGGGTTCTACTGGCACTCGGACTTCGAGACCTGGCACGCGGAGGACGGGCTGCCCCGGATGCGGACCATATCGGTGTCGATCGCGCTGACCGAGAATTACGACACCAACGGCGGCCTGATGATCATGCCCGGTTCGCATCAGACGTTCCTGGGCTGCGCCGGTGAGACGCCGAAGGACAACTACAAGAAGTCGCTCCAGATGCAGGACGCAGGGACCCCGTCCGACGAGGCCCTGACCCGGTTCGCGCAGGAGCACGGCATCAAGCTGTTCACCGGCCCGGCCGGTTCGGCGACCTGGTTCGACTGCAACTGCATGCACGGCTCCGGGGACAACATCACCCCGTACCCGCGCAGCAATGTCTTCATCGTCTTCAACAGCGTGGAGAACACGGCGGTCGAGCCCTTCGCCGCGCCGGTGCCGCGCCCCGAGTACATCGGGGCCCGGGACTTCACCCCGGTGCGCTAGGACGCGGGCGCGGCACACGGCCCCCGGTGTCCCGTCTCCGGACGGGGCACCGGGGGTCGTGCTGTGCTGTGCCCGGTGGGGCTACGGCCACCACATGGCGGGCAGCGCGCGGTCGTCGTAGTCGAACAGCGCCTGGTTCTCCCAGCCGTTGCCGGAGGACGGGTCGGTCTCGTCCCAGCCGTTGCCGGGCACCGCCGTCCAGGCCGGCTCCCAGTAGAAGACGCCGAGGCCGCGCCCGCCGGGCACCGAGGCGACCACCTCGCCGATGTCCCGCATCCAGGCGGCCTGGCCCTGCGGGGTGGCCGGGTAGCCGGGCACCAGCTGGGAGGGCTCGGCGATGATGTCGGGGTGGCTGTCCTTGCTGCCGAGCCGGAACGGGTAGGCGGTCTCGGCCACCAGCACGTCCCGGCCGTACCGGCTCGCCGCGTCGTGCAGGTTGGCGCGCAGTTCGGCGAGGGTGCCGTGCCAGTAGCCGTAGAAGGACAGCGCGATCACGTCGAAGGAGACGCCGCGCGCCACCGCGTTGTCGAACCACCAGCGGGTGCCGCCCAGATCGCCGCCCTCCGCGAGGTGCAGCGCGATCCGGATCCCGGGCGAGGCGGAACGGGCTGCCGCCGCCCCGGCGTTCAGCAGCCCGGCGAGCCGGCCCCAGTCGGTGCTGCGGCCGTCGGGCCACAGCATGCCGCCGTTGATCTCGTTGCCGATCTGCGCCATGGCCGCCGGGGTGCCCTGCCGGGCCAGTGAGCCGAGGATGTCGGCGGTGTGGTCGGCCACCGCCGCCTCCAGGGCGGCGCCGGTGAGGCTGTTCCAGGCGGCGGGCTTGAACTGCTTGCCGGGGTCGGCCCAGGTGTCGGAGTAGTGGAAGTCCACCAGCAGCCGCATGCCCTGGTCCTGGATGCGGCGGGCCATGGCCAGCAGGTGGGGTTTGCCGTGGTATCCGTCGGCCGCGTCGACCCAGACCTTGATCCGGGCCCAGTTGGCACCGGCCTCGCGCAGGATCCGTACGGCGTCGCCCCGGGTGCCGTCCGCGTAGCGGAAGACGGCGCCCTTGTCCTCGCCCTTGGGCAGCGAGGACAGGTCGACGCCCCGGATCCCGAGGCCGGCGGCCCGGGCCGTGCCGGTGGGGAGGGCGAGAACGGCGGGTGCGGCCAGAGCGGCCGTGCCCAGACGGAGCACACTGCGTCGGCGCATCGTCAAGGGTCCCTTCCTTGAGGGGTGCGTGAACGGTGGGGGTGGCGCTGTTCCTGGAGGGTTCTGCCGGACACGGGTACGGATACGGCGCGGGCCGGGCCGGGCCGCGGGGGTCAGTCGTCCAGGTGCAGCACCCGTACGCCGCCCGCCGGGACCGGCAGGGTGGCGGCCACCCGGGTCCCGGTGAGGAGTTCGGTGCCGTCGCCGCCGACCGTGACCTCGGTGTCGGCGTCGGTGTGGTTGATGACGAACAGGTAGCGGCCGCTCTCGCCCTCCCGGCGCACCACCTCGACGTCGCGCGGCAGGTCCTCGCGCGCGGCGATGCCGGCGTCGAGTCCCGCGGCGGCCAGCACGGTGTCGAGCCCGGCGGTGTCCAGCCGGGCGGACACGTACCAGGCGGTGCCCTCGCCGAGTTCGTGGCGGGTGATCGCGGGGCAGCCGGCGGCCGGGCCGTCGGCGTACGTCCACACCGGCTCGGCGCCGCGCGCCACCACCGTCTCGGCCCAGACGTCGGCGGTGAGCCGGTGCCCGTCGGGGCCCTCCAGGGTGACCTGCTCGCCGGCCCGCAGCGGCTGGAACTCCTCGACGGTGAGCCCGAGGACGTCGCGCAGCGCGCCGGGGTGCGGACCGGGGTGGACGGCGTCGTGTTCGTCCACGATGCCGGAGAAGTAGCAGACGACCAGGGTGCCGCCGCCCTCGACGTAGCGGCGCAGGTTCTGCCCGGCCTCCGCCGTCATCAGGTACAGGGCAGGCACCACGACCAGCGGGTAGCCGCTGAGGTCGGCCTCGGGGTGGGCGAAGTCCACGGTGACGTGGCGGTCGAACAGCGCCGCGTAGACGGCCTCGGCGCGCTCCCGGGTGTCGAGGTCCTCGCTCGGCCGCCACTCCAGCTTCTGCGCCCACCAGGACTGCCAGTCCCACACGAGGGCGGCGTCGGCGACGGTCCGGGTGCCGCGCACCGGCTCCAGCGCGCCGATGTGGCCGCCGAGCGCCACCACCTCGCGCCAGATGCGGCTGTCGGTTCCGGCGTGCGGCACCATCGCGGAGTGGAATTTCTCGGCGCCGGAGCGGGAGGCGCGCCACTGGAAGAACATGGCGCCCTCGGAGCCGCGCGCGACGTGGGCGAGGCTGTTGCGGGCCATCTCGCCGGGGCGCTTGGCGATGCCGCGGGTCTGCCAGTTGACGCCGCTGGTGGAGTGTTCGAGCAGCAGCCAGGGCTTGCCGCCGCCCACCGAGCGGGAGAGGTCGGCGGCCATCGAGAGGTTGATGTGGTTGCGGTCGTCCTCGGCCACCAGGTAGTGGTCGTTGGTGACGATGTCGACCTCGCGCGCCCACGCCCAGTAGTCGATGGTGTCGCACTGGGTGGGCGAGACCATGAAGTTGGTGGTGACCGGGACGCCGGGTGACAGTTCGTGCAGCAGGTCGCGCTCGCGGCGGAAGTTGTCCAGGGCGCTGTCGCTGGCGAACCGGGCGAAGTCCAGGCGCTGGGCGGGGTTGCAGGTGGTGGGGGTGAGCCGGGGCGGGTTGATCTCCTCCCAGTCGCCGTACGCCTGGCCCCAGAAGGCGGTGCCCCAGGCGGCGTTGAGCGCGTCCAGGGTGCCGTAGCGCTCGGTGAGCCAGCGGCGGAAGTGGGCGGCCGAGACGTCGCAGTAGCACTCCAGCACCGGCACGCCGTACTCGTTGTGGACGTGCCACATGGCGACGGCGGGGTGCTGGCCGTACCGCTCGGCGAGCGCCCGGGTGATCCCGGCGGCGGCCTCCTGGTAGGCGGGCGAGCTGTGGCAGATGGCGCCGCGCGAGCCGAAGGCGAGCCGGACGCCCTCGCGGCTGACCGGCAGGGCCTCGGGGTGGGCGCGGTAGAACCAGGCGGGCGGCACCACGGTGGGGGTGGCGAGGTCGGCGCGGATGCCGGCGGCGTGCAGCAGGTCGAGCAGCCGGTCCAGCCAGCCGAAGGTGTAGCGGCCGGGGCTGGGTTCGAGCTTGGCCCAGGAGAAGATCCCGACGCTGACCATGGTCACCCCGGCCTCGCGCATCAGGGCGATGTCCTCCTGCCAGGTCTCCTCGGGCCACTGCTCGGGGTTGTAGTCACCGCCGTAGGCGAGGCGGCCTGGGCCCTGGGGGACGGCGTGCGGCATGGGTACTCCTGGGCATCGCGTGGGAACGTGCACAGCCGTCGCTGGCTGCGTCACACCAACATAACCGCACAGCATCAACCATTGACAAGTGTCTGTTCTGTTTCTCTACTGTGAACGCTCACAGTCCCTGCCAGGGAGGCATGATGAATCACCGCACCGTCGCGGTACTGGCCGCCACCGTCTTCTCCTCCGTCGCCCTCGCCGGCTGCGGCGGCTCCTCGGGCGACTCCTCGTCCGGACCGGTCAACCTCACCTACTGGGCCTGGGCGCCGGGCATGGACGAGGTCGTCGCGCTGTGGAACGACGCCAACCCGGACATCCAGGTCACGGTGAAGAAGCAGGCCAGCGGGGACGACCTGGTCACCAAGACCATCACCGCCGCCAAGGCGGGCAACGCCCCCGATCTCATGCAGGCCGAGTACCAGGCGCTGCCCACCCTGGTCAGCAACGACGTCCTGGCCGACATCTCCGACCAGGTCGCCGACGCCGAGGACGCGTTCGCGCCCGGACTGTGGCAGCAGGTCACGCTCGGCACCGACGCCGTCTACGCGCTCCCGCAGGACTCCGGGCCGCTGATGTTCTACTACCGCGCCGACCTGTTCGAGGAGTACGGGCTGACCGTCCCCACCACCTGGGACGAGTTCGCCGACACCGCGCGCGAGCTGAAGGAGACCGAGCCCGGCAAGGTCCTCACCACCTTCTCCGCCAACGACGCGGGCCTGTTCGCCGGGCTCGCCCAGCAGGCCGGCGCCCAGTGGTGGACCACCGAGGGCGAGCAGTGGAAGGTCGCCATCGACGACGAGGCCACCGGCCGGGTCGCCGACTTCTGGGGCGGCCTGGTCGCCGAGGGCGTCATCGACAACCAGCCCATGTACACCCCCGCCTGGAACAACGCCCTCAACACCGGCGAGCAGCTGGCCTGGGTGAGCGCCGTCTGGGCCCCCGGCACCCTCACCACCGCCGCCCCCGACACCGCGGGCAAGTGGGCCATGGCGCCCCTCCCCCAGTGGAACGCCGGCGAGAACGTCACCGGCAGCTGGGGCGGCTCCACCACCGCCGTCACCAACGACGCCCGTGACAAGGACGCCGCCGCCGCGTTCGCCACCTGGCTCAACACCGACCCCGAGGCGCTGACCGCGCTGGTGCGCGCCGGGGGCATCTACCCCGCCGCCACCGCCGCCCAGACCGGCGAGGCGCTGGCCGAGGCCCCCGAGTTCTTCGCCAACCAGCCCGACTTCTACGTCACCGCCGCCGAGATAGCCGAGGGCACCGCGCCCGCCGCCTGGGGCCCCAACACCAACGTCGCCTACGCCACGTTCAACGACGCCTTCGGCGAGGCGGCCCGCACCCGGGGCGACTTCCGCGCCGCGCTCACCGCCATGCAGCGCGCCACCGCGGACGACATGACCGGCCACGGCTTCCAGGTCATCGAGTGAGGAAGCACCGCGCCGCGCACGGCGCCCCGCGCCGTGCGCCCTATCTCTTCCTGCTCCCCGCCGGGCTGCTGTTCGCGCCTTTCTTCGCGCTGCCCATCGGCTACGCCGGGTATCTGTCGCTGCGCAAGATCGAGGTCAAGGGCCTGGGCCTGGGCAGCGGCGCCCGCTCGGAGGTGTGGGCCGGGTTCTCCAACTACACCGACGCGCTCACCGACCCGGTGCTGCTGGACGGCGCCCTGCGGGTGCTGGTGTACGGGCTGATCGTCGTCCCCCTGATGCTGGGACTCGCCCTGCTGTTCGCGCTCATGCTGGACTCCGACCGGGTGCGCGGGCGCGCCTTCACCCGGCTGGCGATCTTCCTGCCGTACGCCGTGCCCGGGGTGATCGCCGCGCTGCTGTGGGGCTTCCTGTACCTGCCCTCGGTCAGCCCGCTGCACTACACGCTGGACGCGCTCGGGCTGCCGCAGCCCGATCTGCTCAGCGGCGGGGCGCTGTACGTCGCGCTGTCCAACATCGCGGTGTGGGGCGGCACCGGGTTCAACATGATCGTCATCTACACGGCGCTGCGCGCGATCCCGGCCGAGGTGTACGAGGCTGCCCGGCTGGACGGCTGCTCGCAGTGGCAGATCGCCTGGCGGATCAAGATCCCGATGGTGGCGCCGTCCCTGGTGCTCACCTTCTTCTTCTCGGTCATCGCCACGCTCCAGGTCTTCAACGAGCCGACCACGCTGCGGCCGCTGACCAACAGCCTGTCCACCACCTGGTCCCCGATGATGAAGGTCTACCAGGACGCCTTCGTCGCCGGTGACATCCACTCCGGCGCGGCCACCGCCGTCATCATCGCCGTGGTCACCTTCGCCCTGTCCTTCGGCTTTCTGCGGCTGGCAGGCGCCCGTACCCGGCGGGAGGAGAACCGATGACCGCCCCGACCACCACCGCACCGCCCTCCGGGCGCGGGGGCGGCTGGCTGCCCACCGCCGTCCTGTTCGTGGGCGCGGCGTACTGTCTGCTCCCGGTGGTGTGGGTGGTCATGGCCGCCACCAAGTCCGGCAGCGAGCTGTTCACCACCTTCACCTTCCTTCCCGGCACCGGTTTCGCCGAGAACCTGGGCGATCTCTCCGGGTACCGGGACGGCGTCTACTGGACGTGGATGGCCAACTCGGCGCTGTACGCCGGTCTTGGCGCGCTGCTGTCGGCGGCCGTGTCGGCGGTCAGCGGCTACGCGCTGGCGCTGTACCGGTTCCGGGGCCGGGAGACCGTCTTCAACGTGCTGCTGGCCGGGGTGCTGATGCCGCCGGTGATCCTGGCGGTGCCGCAGTATCTGCTGATGGCCGAGGTGTCCCTGACGGACAGTCATCTGTCGGTGCTGCTGCCGGTGATCCTCTCCCCGTACGGCATCTATCTGGCGCGGATCTACGCGGCGGCGGCGGTGCCGCAGGACGTGGTGGAGGCGGGCCGGATGGACGGTGCCGGGGAGTGGCGGATCTTCCGCACCGTGGCGCTGCCGATGATGCTGCCGGGACTGGTGACGATCTTCCTCTTCCAGTTCGTCGCCATCTGGAACAACTTCCTGCTGCCGTACATCATGCTCAGCGACGACGAGAAGTTCCCCCTCACCCTGGGTCTGTTCACGCTGCTCAACCAGGGGTCCAACACCCCGGCGCTGTACACGCTGGTGATCACCGGGGCGCTGCTGGCGATCGTGCCGCTCATCGCGCTGTTCCTGTTCATCCAGCGCTTCTGGAGCCTGGACCTGCTCTCCGGCGCCGTAAAGTCGTGACCATGTCCGTACCAGCGCGGCGCCGTCGGGCGCCGACGATCCACGACGTGGCCCGGGAGGCCGGTGTCTCCCGGGGCACCGTCTCCCGGTTCCTCAACGGCGGCCACCACGTCAGCGCCGTGTCGGCCCGCGCCGTGGAGGAGGCCATCCGCAGGACCGGGTACGTCGTCAACCGCCACGCGCGCTCGCTGATCACCGGCCGGTCGGGCTCGGCGGCCTTCCTGCTGACCGAGCCGCAGGAGAAGTTCTTCGAGGACCCCAACTTCAATGTCCTGCTGCGCGGTTGCACCCAGGCGCTGGCCGCGCACGACATCCCGCTGCTGATGATGATCGCCGGGACCCGCGAGGAGCAGCGCCGGCTGCTGCGCTATGTGACCTCCGGACATGTGGACGGGGTGCTGCTGGTCTCCAGCCACACCGGCGATCCGGTCGCGGAGCAGCTGGTGTCCGCCGGGGTGCCGGTGGTGCTGTGCGGCAAACCGATGGGCCCCGGCGGGCGGCTGGCGCATGTGGCCGCCGACGACCGCGACGGCGCCCGGGAGATGGTGCGTCACCTGGTGGGTCTGGGCCGGCGCAGCATCGGTACGGTCACCGGCCCGCTGGACACCCCCGGCGGGGTGGAGCGGCTGGCCGGCTACCGGGAGGTGCTGGAGGCGGCCGGGCTGCCGGTGACGGAGGACCTGATCGCGACCGGGGACTACAGCCGGGAGGGCGGTGAGGCGGCGGCGGCCGGGCTGCTGGCGCGGCGCCCCGATCTGGACGCGCTGTTCGTGGCCTCCGACCTGATGGCGCAGGGCGCGCTGGCGGCGCTGACGGCGGCGGGCCGCCGGGTGCCGCAGGACGTGGCGGTCGGCGGCTTCGACGACTCGGCGGCGGCGGTGGCCTCCCGGCCGGCGCTGACGACGATCCGGCAGCCGTGGGACCGGATCAGCCAGGAGATGGTGCGGCTGCTGCTGGCGCAGATCGGCGGGGAGGACTCCTCGGCGGTGATCCTGCCCACCGAGCTGGTACGCCGTCAGTCCGCCTAGGGAGGGATGCCGTATGAACGAGAAGCGGCGGATCGGGATTCTGCTGTTCCCGGACGTGGAGGAGCTGGACGCCGTCGGCCCCTGGGAGGTGCTCGCCTACTGGACCCGGAACTTCCCCGGGGACGGCTGGGAGACGTTCACCTTCTCCGCCGACGGCCGGCCGGTGGAGTGCGCCAAGGGCCTGACGGTGGCGGCCCATCACGCGCGCGAGGACATGCCCGCGCCGGACGTCCTGCTGCACCCGGGCGGGCGGGGCACCCGTCCGCTGCTGCGGGACGCGGCGCATCTGGCGTGGGTACGCGACCAGCGCGTCTCCGTACCGCTGCTGACCAGTGTGTGCACCGGTTCGCTGGTGTACGCGGCGGCCGGTGTGCTGCGGGGCCGGCCGGCCACCACGCACTGGGGGGCGCTCGGCCTGCTGGCCGAGCTCGACCCCACGGTCGAGGTGCGCCCCGGGGACCGGTTCGTGGACGACGGTGATGTGATCACCTCGGCCGGGGTGTCGGCCGGGATCGACATGGCGCTGCATCTGGTGGCCCGGCTGGCGGGGCCGGAGCGGGCCGGGGAGGTGCGGCGGGGCATCCAGTACGAGCCGCGGCCGCCGGTGTGAGCGGCCGTCCGGGCATCCGCGCGGTCCGGCCCGGGACGGTGGCCGCTCGGGCACCGTCCCGGGCGGGGCGCGGCCGGGTGGTCAGGCGCCGATGACGCCGCCGTCCGTGCGGCGGATGGCGACGGTGGCGGAGCGGGGGCGGCCGTCCGGGTCGAAGTCGGGCCAGTTGCTGACGGCCCGGGGGTTCTCCGGGGTGGGTTCGCCCCAGGCGGGGGTGGCCTCGCCGGGGTGCTGGACGTTGACGAACATGGTCCGCTGGTCCGGGGTGGTGATCACCCCGGTGATCTCGCAGCCGCGCGGGCCGGTGAGGAAGCGGCGGATCTCCCCGGTGTGCGGGTCGGCGGCCAGCATCTGGTTGTTGCCGATGCGGTCGTAGCCCTTCTCCGGCAGATTCTGCGAGGAGTTGGAGACGTCGGTGAGGATCCACAGCCGGCTGTCCGGGTCGAACCACAGGCCGTCGGGCGAGCCGAAGCGGGTGTCGTCGGTGAGGTCGGTGCGCTCGTCGTACGCGGGGTCGCCGGCCAGCAGGAAGATGTCCCAGCTGAAGGTGGTGGCGGTGTTGTCGCCGTCGCTCTCGCGCCAGCGGATGATGTGCCCGTACGGGTTGGGGGTACGGGGGTTGGCGGCGCCGCCCCGGCCGCTGCCGCCTGTGAGCGAGCAGTACACGTCCTGGTTCCCGGGATTGACGGCGATCCACTCGGGGCGGTCCATCGGGGTGGCGCCGAGGGCGTCGGCGGCCTCGCGGGTGCGCAGCAGCACATCGGCCTGGTCCGTCCAGCCGGCCTCGCGGGTCAGCGGGCCGGTGCCGTGGGTGAGCGGCAGCCAGCGGCCGGTGCCGTCGTCCTCGAACCGGGCCACGTACAGCGTGCCGTGGTCCAGCGGGCTGCGGCCCCGGGCGCGGTGGGCGCGCCAGGAGCCGTCGCCGACGAACTTGTAGAGGTAGTCGCCGTCCTGGTCGTCGCCGGTGTAGGCGACGATCCGGCCGTGTGCCTCGGTGGTGACGCAGCCCTCGTGCTTGATGCGGCCGAGCGCGGTGCGCTTGACGGGGACGGCGTCGGGGTCCATGGGGTCGATCTCCACGACCCAGCCGAAGCGGTTGGCCTCGTGGGGGTTGACGGCGATGTCGAAGCGCGGGTCGGCCTCGTGCCAGCGGTAGCCGAAGCCCTCGCGGTCGATGCCGTAGCGGGCCTGGAGGCCGTTGGGTTCCCAGCCGGGGTGTTCGGTGCCGAAGTAGGCGTTGAAGTTCTCCTCGCAGGCGAGGTAGGTGCCCCAGGGGGTGACGCCGTGCGAGCAGTTGTTGATGGTGCCGCGGGGCGGGTCGGCCGCTTGCAGGGCGGGGTGGCGGGGGCCGACGGGGCCGGAGAAGGTGACCGGGGTGTCGGCGGTGACGCGGCGGGCGCGCGGGGAGTCGGCGACCTGCCAGCCGTGGCGTTCGGTGTGGACGAGTTCGACGATGCTGACGCCGTGCGCGGCGGTGGCCTTGGCGACCTTCTCGCGGGTCATCTCGGCGTCGCCGTCGGGGAAGAGGAGTTGCTGGTCGATGTACTCGTGGTTGAGGACGAGCAGTCCGCGGCGGTTGCCCTCGGGGCCCTTGCCGAGTGGGAAGAAGTGCATGCCGTCGTGGTTCATGCCGACCTGCTGGGCCTGTTCGGCGGCGGAGTTCGCGGCGTCCTTGCGCCAGGCCGGGCCGCCGGGGCGGACCGGGGTGCCCCAGGGGATGATGACCTGCGCCTCGTATCCCTCGGGGAGGGTGAGCCGGTCGGCGTCGGAGGTGGGGACCGGGGTGAACCCGAGGGTGGGGCGGCGGCCGGGCGCGCCGGGCGGCGCGGTCCCGGCGGCGGCCTGTGCGGGGCCGGTGCTCCCGGTGAGGAACCCGGCCGCGGCGGCGACGGCACCGGAGGCGAGGACGGAGCGGCGGCTGAAGCGGGCGGCGGCGACCTCGTGGAAGGGCCGGTTGGCCGAGGGGTTGGAGCTCACCTCGTCCGGGTCGGACGCGGGGAAGACCGGGCGACGCTGGACGGACATCCGCTGATCCTTACTGCCGGAAACAGGACATTTCCGAGAGGTTAGGAGCGATCCTGTCTCTTATACACATC
>NZ_JBHWJL010000099.1:0-16925 GCF_042731495.1 Streptomyces sp. NPDC059853 | reverse complement strand
GGCCCGGGTCGGGCTGGCCTCGGCGGCCGAGGTGGACGCGGCGGTGGCGGCGGCGCGCGCCGCGTACACGTCCTGGCGCACGGTGCCGATCGCGCGCCGTACCGCGCAGCTGTTCCGCTCCCGGGAGCTGCTGGACGCGCGGCGGGACGAGCTGGCGCGGCTGATCACCGCCGAGCACGGCAAGGTGCACGCGGACGCGCTGGGCGAGGTGGCGCGCGGTCTGGAGATCGTGGAGCTGGCCTGCGGCATTCCGCAGCATCTGAAGGGGCAGTTGTCGACGCAGGTCTCCAGCGGGGTGGATGTGGCGTCGATCCGGCAGCCGCTGGGGGTGGTGGCGGGCATCACGCCGTTCAACTTCCCGGCGATGGTGCCGCTGTGGATGTTCCCGCTGGCGCTGGCGTGCGGCAACACCTTCGTCCTGAAGCCGAGCGAGAAGGACCCGAGCGCGGCGCTGCGGCTGGTGGAGCTGGCCGCCGAGGCGGGGTTCCCCGAGGGGGTGCTGAACGCGGTCAACGGGGACCGGGAGGCGGTGGAGCGGCTGCTGGCGCATCCGGACGTGGCGGCGGTGAGTTTCGTCGGCTCCACACCGGTGGCGCGGGCGATCCAGCGCGGCGCGGTGGAGCACGGCAAGCGGGTGCAGGCGCTGGGCGGGGCGAAGAACCACATGCTGGTGCTGCCGGACGCCGACCTGGACGTGGCGGCGGACAACGCGATCAACGCGGCGTACGGCAGCGCGGGCGAGCGCTGCATGGCGGTGTCGGTGGTGGTCGCCGTGGGCTCGACCGGGGACGCGCTGGTGGAGCGGATCGCCCGGCGGGCGGCGGCGCTGCGGATCGGGCCCGGTGACGACCCGGCCTCCGAGATGGGGCCGCTGATCACGGCGGAGCACCGGGCGAAGGTGGCCTCGTACGTGACGAGCGCCCGGGAGCAGGGCGCGCGGGTGGTGGTGGACGGCACCGGGTACACGGTGCCGGGCCACGAGGAGGGCTTCTTCCTCGGGGTGTCGCTGCTGGACGGGGTGACGCCGGAGATGGACGCGTACCGGGACGAGATCTTCGGTCCGGTGCTGTGCGTGGTGCGGGCCGCTTCGTACGAGGAGGGGCTGGCGCTGATCAACGCCTCGCGGTGGGGGAACGGCACGGCGGTGTTCACCCGGGACGGGGGGGCGGCGCGGCGGTTCCAGCTGGAGGTGGAGGCCGGGATGGTCGGGGTGAACGTGCCGATCCCGGTGCCGGTGGGCCACCACTCGTTCGGCGGCTGGAAGGACTCGCTCTTCGGGGACCAGCACATCTACGGGGAGGACGGGGTGCGGTTCTACACCCGCGGGAAGGTCATCACCTCGCGCTGGCCCGACCCGGCGGACGGCGGTATCAACCTGGGGTTTCCCAGCGGACAGTGAGGGCTTTTCCGGCGGATGAGCACATGAGAGCACTATCAGCGATCCGCAACATCCGTCCGGATTACGCGTCTTCGCCGTCACAGCCGGTCGACGGACCGCGGCGGCGCGCCGCCGCGGCGTGCGGGGCGGCGCAGGCTCGGGGGTGATCATCAGCCCCGAGTGCGAAGAGGTGTGGAAGATGCCCGACCGCGGACTGTGGTCCTACAAGGAGATCGCCGCGCACATCCGGGTGCAGCCGGACACGGTGCGCTCGTACCGCAAGCACGGCCTGCTGCCGCCCCCGGACGTGACCGAGGGCGGCAAGCCGTTCTGGTATCCGCACACCATCGAGGCGTGGGTGAGCCGGCGCCCCGGCAACCGCCGCTGAGCCGTCCGCCCCGCATACCCCCTCCGGGTAGCTGTATACCCGGAGGGGGTATACACTTTTCCGCGAGGAACGGCGGCACGGAGCCGCCCAGGAGCGGAAACGAGGACATCCCATGAGCACCACGACCTACCGGGTCTCCGGCATGACCTGCGGCCACTGCGAGTCCTCCGTGCGCGAGGAGATCTCCGCGCTGGAGGGGGTGAGCGAGGTGACCGCCAAGGCGAGCAGCGGCCTGGTCACGGTGGTCTCCCGGGCGCCGCTGGACGACGCGGCGGTGCGGGCGGCGGTCGACGAGGCGGGGTACGAGCTGGTCGGCCGCGCGGAGAGCTGAGCACGCTCCCCCGGGCGCCGGCGCGCCCCCCGGACATGGAAATGCGCCCCGCAGCGGGTCCCCCCACAGGGCCCGAAGCGGGGCGCTTCCTGCCGTCCGTTCGAAGCGTCCCCCCACGGGACCCCGGCCGGACGACCGACAGCGTGAATCCAGCCGAATCCGCGCTGTCGTTGCCCGGTTAGACCCGCGGAACGGCAAAAGGTTGCACGCCCGGATATGTGACCTGCGTCACACATCCGGGCGTGCGGTGTTCCGGCCCCCGAAGCGGTCCTCCGAGGGGTTACCGCTGCTCGACCGGCACGTAGTCGCGCTCGACGACACCCGTGTAGATCTGCCGGGGACGGCCGATGCGGGACCCGGGCTCGGTGATCATCTCCTCCCACTGGGCGATCCAGCCGGGCAGCCGGCCGATGGCGAACAGCACGGTGAACATGCTGGTCGGGAAGCCCATGGCCCGGTAGATGAGACCGGTGTAGAAGTCGACGTTCGGGTAGAGGTTGCGCGAGACGAAGTAGTCGTCGCTCAGCGCGTGCTCCTCCAGGCGCAGGGCGATGTCCAGCAGCTCGTCGGACTTGCCCAGCGCGGAGAGTACGTCGTGCGCCGCCGACTTGATGATCTTGGCGCGCGGGTCGAAGCTCTTGTAGACGCGGTGTCCGAAGCCCATGAGGCGGACACCGTCCTCCTTGTTCTTCACCTTGCGGATGAAGGTGTCCACGTCGCCGCCACTGGCCTGGATGGACTCCAGCATGTCCAGGACCGCCGCGTTCGCGCCACCGTGCAGCGGGCCCCACAGGGCGTTGATGCCGGCCGAGATCGAGGCGAACAGGTTCGCCTGCGAGGAGCCGACCAGGCGCACGGTGGAGGTGGAACAGTTCTGCTCGTGGTCCGCGTGCAGGATCAGCAGCTTGTCGAGCGCGTTGGTGACCACCGGGTCCGGGATGTACTCCTCGGCGGGGACCGAGAAGGTCATCCGCAGGAAGTTCTCCACGTAACCGAGGTCGTTGCGCGGGTAGACCACCGGCTGGCCCACGGACTTCTTGTAGGCGTAGGCCGCGATGGTCGGCACCTTGGCCAGCAGCCGGATCGCCGAGATGTTGCGCTGCTGGGCGTCGAAGGGGTTGTGGCTGTCCTGGTAGAAGGTGGACAGCGCGCTGACCACGGAGGACAGCATCGCCATCGGGTGCGCGTCCCGGGGGAAGCCGTCGTAGAAGCGCTTGACGTCCTCGTGGAGGAGCGTGTGCGTGGTGATCTCGTTCCGGAAGGAGGCCAGCTCGTCCACGGTGGGCAGCTCGCCCTTGCGCAGCAGGTAGGCCGTCTCCAGGAACGTGCCCCGCTCGGCGATCTGCTCGATCGGGTAGCCCCGGTACCGGAGGATGCCCTGCTCACCGTCGAGATAGGTGATCGCCGATTTATAGGCCGCGGTGTTGCCGTAACCGGAGTCCAGGGTCACCAGACCGGTCTGGGCCCGGAGCTTGCTGACATCGAAGCCGGTGTCCCCGATGGTGCTGTTCACGACCGGGTAGCTGTAGGTGGCGCCGTCGTAGTTCAGTTCTACGGACTGCGCGCCGTCGCGGTGTTCGCTCACGTCATCCCTCACCGACGTTGTCCTCTTCTTCGAGGTCCTTCGAGATTCCTTCGGGGTGCCCTGACTCCCTCCCAGTGTCCCCCATCCGGGGCCAATATGTGCACTCAGGGTCGGCAATCGGCCCAGTTTCTGGCACGCCGTGCCGCCGGAACCGGGATGATGCGGACTATTCTGCCCCGGCCGCTCCGGCCGCGCCCGCCGACGCCCGGCGCCCGCGCCCCCGCGTCACCCCGCGAGCCGCATCGCCAGACCGGTGCACCGGCGCCCCGCCGAGACGCTCCGTACCGCCTGCTCCAGGGCGCGCCGCGAACCCACCAGCACCACCAGCCGCTTGGCCCGCGTCACCGCCGTGTACAGCAGATTGCGCTGGAGCATCATCCAGGCGCTCGTCGTCACCGGGACCACCACGCACGGATACTCGCTGCCCTGCGAACGGTGGATGGTCACCGCGTACGCGTGCGCCAGCTCGTCCAGCTCGCCGAACTCGTACCCCACCTCCTCGTCCTCGTCCGTGCGCACCACCAGCCGCTGCTCGTCCGGGTCGAGGGCGGTCACCACCCCGACCGTGCCGTTGAAGACGCCGTTGGCCCCCTTCTCGTAGTTGTTACGGATCTGGGTGACCTTGTCGCCCACCCGGAAAACCCGCCCGCCGAACCTCTTCTCCGGCAGCCCCGGCCGGGCCGGGGTCACCGCCTGCTGGAGCAGCCCGTTCAGCACCCCGGCCCCGGCGGGACCGCGGTGCATCGGGGTGAGCACCTGCACATCCCGGCGCGGATCCAGCCCGAACCGGGCCGGCACCCGGCGCGCCGCCACGTCCACCGCCAGCTTCCCGGCCTCCTCCGTGTCCTCCTCCGCGAACAGGAAGAAGTCACCGAGCCCCCGCGTGACCGGCGGCTTCCCCGCGTTGATGCGGTGCGCGTTGGTCACCACCCCCGACTGCTGCGCCTGCCGGAAGATCCGGGTCAGCCGCACCGAGGGCACCGGCGACCCGTCCGCCAGCAGATCCCGCAGCACCTCGCCCGCGCCCACCGACGGCAACTGGTCCACATCCCCCACCAGCAGCAGATGCGCCCCCGGCGGCACCGCCTTCACCAGCTTGTTGGCCAGCAGCAGATCCAGCATCGACGCCTCGTCCACCACCACCAGATCCGCGTCCAGCGGCCGGTCCCGGTCGAACGCCGCGTCCCCGCCCGGCCTCAGCTCCAGCAGCCGGTGCACCGTGGATGCCTCCGCCCCCGTCAGCTCCGCCAGCCGCTTCGCCGCCCGCCCGGTCGGCGCCGCCAGCACCACCTTCGCCCGCCGGGCCCTGGCCAGCTCCACGATCGAGCGCACCGTGAACGACTTCCCGCACCCCGGGCCCCCGGTCAGCACCGCCACCTTCTCGGTCAGCGCCAGCCGCACCGCGCCCTCCTGCTCGGGCGCCAGCTCCGCCCCGGTCCGCCCGGCCAGCCAGCGAAGCGCCCGCTCCCAGTCCACCCCGGCGAACGCCGCGAGCCGGTCCTCCTCCGCCCGCAGCAGCCGCCGCACCTGGCCCGCCAGCGACAGCTCGGCCCGGTGGAACGGCGGCAGATACACCGCCGTCAGCGTGCCGGCCGGATCCTCCGGGTCCGGGACCCGCTCGCGCACCGCGCCCTCCGGGTCCTCCGCCAGTTCGGCGAGGGCGTGGATGACCAGCCCGGTGTCCACCTGGAGCAGCTTCACCGCGTCCGCGATCAGCCGCTCCTCGGGCAGGAAGCAGTGCCCCTGGTCGCTCGCCTGGGAGAGCGCGTAGCGCAGCCCGGCCTTCACCCGCTCCGGGCTGTCCTGCGGGATGCCGACCGCCCGCGCGATCCGGTCGGCGGTCAGGAAACCGATGCCCCACACATCGGCCGCCAGCCGGTAGGGCTGGTTCTTCACCACGGAGATCGAGGCGTCCCCGTACTTCTTGTAGATCCGCACCGCGATCGAGGTCGACACCTCCACGCCCTGGAGGAAGACCATCACCTCCTTGATGGCCTTCTGCTCCACCCACGCCGCCGCGATCAGCTCGGTGCGCTTGGGCCCGAGCCCCGGAACCTCGATCAGCCGGCCCGGATCCGCCTCGATCACCTCCAGGGTCGCCACCCCGAAGTGCTCCACGATCCGCTCGGCCGTCTTCGGCCCGATGCCCTTGATCAGCCCCGAGCCCAGATAGCGCCGGATGCCCTGCACGGTGGCGGGCAGCACCGTCGTGTAGTTCTCCACGGTGAACTGCCGCCCGTAGCTTGGATGGGAGCCCCAGCGGCCCTCCATCCGCAGCGACTCCCCCACCTGGGCACCGAGCAGCGCCCCGACCACGGTGAGCAGTTCACCGCCGCCGCGCCCGGTGTCGACCCGGGCGACGGTGTACCCGTTCTCCTCATTGGCGTACGTGATGCGTTCGAGGACCCCCTCGATCACAACGCTGTGCGACGACATGGACCGACGGTATCCGCCCCCACCGACATCACCGGAACCCCCCGGAGAACTCCGAAGGGCCCGGCTCCCCCGCCGGGCCCTTCGCTCCCCTCCTGCACCCCCGTGCATCCCCGACCCCTACGACACCGTCCGGGCCGGAGCGGTTGCAGTGAATTTCCGGCGCGTGCTCAGCACACCGCGCCGAGCGCCTCCAGCGCCGCCGGGGCATCGCCCCCGGCCGGGACCAGCACCACGCTCCCGGCGCCCGCCGCGTGCAGCGCGGCGATCCGCTCCCGGGCCGCGCCGGGGGTGCCGACGACGGCCAGCCGGTCGACCCAGGCGTCCGGCAGCGCCCGCGCGAACGCCTCGCGGTCCGCGCTGCGCGCCCGCAGCTCGGCGAACTCGGCGGCGAACGGCAGCGGCGCCACATGCGGCGCCCAGTCCGGCTCACCGATCCAGGCCAGCGCCGGGCGCACGGCGTCCCGCGCCGCCCGGGGGTCCTCGTCCACGGCCGCCACGTTGTACGCGACCACCCGGTGCCCGTCCGCCACGGCCGCCGCGCCGATGTGCCCGCGCGCCGCCGCCAGATACTCCTCGGTCACCGGCTCGGCCAGGATGGTGCCGTCCGCCTCCCGGCCCGACAGCACCAGCGACTTGGGCCCGCGCACCCCCGCCAGCACCGGCGGCACCACCGGCACCGGCAGATCCAGCCGCACCGCCGACAGCCGCCCGTCGTCCACCGTCTCGCCCCGCAACAGCGCCCGGACGGTGCGCAGATGCTCCTCCAGCGCGGCCAGCGGGCTCGCCGGGTACGCCCCCGCCTGCCGCATCCAGCCCGGCATCCCGTGCCCGACGCCCAGCACCAGCCGCCCGGGGAAGAACTGCGCCAGCGCCGCCGCCTCCATCGCGGTCAGCGCCGGATTGCGCAGCACGGCGGGGACGATGCCGATCCCCACCCGGATCCGCTCCGTGGCCGCCAGCGCGACCCCGGCCTGGGCGAACCCGCCCCGGAAGAAGCAGTCCTCCACCACCCACACCTCGGCGAAGCCCAGTTCCTCCGCCCGCCGCACGTACGCCACGAAATCCCCGGCCGCCAGATCGCGCGGCGCCATCACACCGATATCCGTCATGCGGGGAGCCTAGAGCCACTCCGGCACATCCCGCCTGGCCCGCGCCAGGTGCCGGACAGGCCCCGGGTCCCGGCCAGGGGGGTCAGCGCGGCAGCGCGGGCAGCAGCCCCGGCAGCGGGCCGGGGCCCAGTGAGGTGGTCCTGGGCGGCATGACGGTGCCGCCGGCCGCGCCCGACCAGATCTGCTCCCAGGTGGGCGGTGGCAGGATCAGCCCCGCCTCGTCGTCGGCCGGGTACCGCTCGGTGTAGCCGGGGACCGGGTCGAGCCCCTGGTCCTCGCACAGGATCGGCAGCAGCACATGGTCACTGATGGCGGCGGACAACTCGGCCCACTCCGAGGGCAGGAACCGCAGCCGGCGCGCGGTGGTCACCGGGGAGATCCGGGAGATGGCCCACCGGCGGGACTTGCCGGTGAGCAGGAACGTGCCGGCCCGCGGGACGGGGCGCGGCGCGGCGGGCGGAAGCTCCGTCACCTGGGCGAAGCGCGCGGCGACATCGGCGGCCCGGTGCGGGTCCAGGCCCGGCACGGTCCGGTGGGTGGCCGCCAGCCGCAGCGGATGGTGGCCGTGGTCGACCACCAGCGCGGGCAGCCGGTCGCCCATCAGCCCCGGCTGGGACCGGTGCAGCCGGCGCGCGGCCTCGAACCGGTGGTGGCCGTCCGCCAGCAGCACCGGGGGCAGCGCCGGGGGCCGCCGGCTCCACGCGCCGCCCATCGCCCACACGTGCTGGACGCCGCCGTGCGGGGTGGGCACCGTACGGTCCGGCGGGCGGGTGACCGCCTCCTCGACGCAGCCGAGGAACGCGCCGAGGTCCGGCGCGGCCAGCAGCAGCGGGTCGGCGGGGCCGTGACGCTCCCGCAGCAGCCGGGTGTGCAGGCGCACATCGGGCTCGGCCACCTGCTGGTGCCGCAGGACGTGGCCCGTCTCGCTGCCGTGCAGGCTGAGGGCACCCAGGACCCCGCGCTGTTCGACGCGGCCGTGCGCGTCCCGGCGTTCCAGGACGAGGTAGCCGGCCCGGGCGGGAGATCCGGGGAGCAGGCCGGGGAAGGGGAGCAGCAGATCTGCCCGTGGGGCCGGGGTGGCGGGGAACGGCATCCCGGGGAGCAGCTCAGGCAGCAGTGTGCTCCTCCTTCGGCTCGGGTGCCGCCTCGCCCACCACGGGGCGCAGCAGGGACAGCGCCTTGCCGAGCAGCGCCTCCAGCTCACCGGGGCAGGCCGCGACCGCGGTGACGAAGCCATGCCCGGCGGCCCGGCTGGTGGCCTCCGGGACATGGCTTCCCACGCGAACGGTGATGCCGATGTCGGCGACGCCCGGCAGGGCGTACGCCTCGTCGATCCCGTGCACGGCTTCGAGCAGCCGGCCGGGGGGCAGCCGCAGGATGCGGATGCCCGCGCACCGCCCGCCGGACGGGGGGTGGAACTCCGGCACGGGCAGTCGCAGAGCGGTGGCGACGGCGAGGGCGACCGGGTCGGTACCGGTGGCCAGCGCCAGCAGGTCGCCGAGCCGGCCGGGGCCGGGGTGGGCGTGCGACTCGATGAGCCGGGGCCCGTGCTCGGTGCGGACGACCTCGGTCAGGGAGAGGCCGCTGCGGTGTCCGGCCGCCCCGAGGGTGGCGGTCACCAGGTCTTCGACGCGGGCGCGGTCCTCCGGGTCCAGTCCGGCCGGCAGATCGTGGCCGTCCTCGGTGAACCCGGGGCCGTCCGACAGATGTTTCTCGGCCACGGCGAGCACGGTGTGCTCACCGTCCCGGGAATGGGCGAGGACGCTGTACTCGGGGCCGTCCAGGAATTCCTCGACGATCAGCACCGGATCGCTCACCAGTTCGGCGGCCAGGAGTGCGGCATCCGCGACATCGCGCAGAAGATGCACCTCCCGGCCGCCGGAACCGGTGCGCGGCTTGGCGACGCACGGGAAGCCGACCTGCTCGGCGGCGGCCACCAGACGCGTCACCCGGTCGCACTGCTCGAACCGGACGGGGGTACCGGTGAGCTGATTGACCTTGCCGCGCAGCGCCACTTTGTCCGTGAGATACGCGACGGCGGCGTGCGGATTGCCCGGAAAGCGCAGGGCCTCGTTCACCCGCGCGGCGACCAGCGCACTGGCCTCCGCGAAGCCGAACACCGACACCCTGGCGGGATACGCGGACAGATGGCCGATCGCCATCAGCAGCCCTGGGTGATCCAGCCAGTCCACGGTCAGCGCGTCGTGCGCCACCGCGACCGACTCCCGGATCCCCGGGGCCGACAGATCGGGGGCGAGGACAAGAGTGCGGGCGCCGACTTCCCGGGCCGCCCGCACTTCCGCGGGTCGCGGGCTGAGCAGCACCGCCAGCGGGGCCTGGGACATCACCGCACCACTTTCCTGTCCACCGGTCCGGTCCGTCGTGTCAGTGGCCGGGGATCAGTCCCACAGGCTGTCGGTGGTGATGACCTCACCCTTGGCCGCCGGGGCACCGGCCGCCATGGCGACCCCGCCCGAGGCACCCACGAGCAGGAAAGCTGCGACAACGCTCAGAGCAAACTTCTTCACGGGATCCCTCTTCCGTGTCCACATAGGCGAACATGAATGGCATGTTGGCCCAATCATGCTCACGAGCATTCACGAGGAAGTCGATAGAGTCCCTGTGGCATCATCTCGCCTGTCCAGTTGACGCCAAGGGACTCACTGACGTCATGCGAGGAAGATGAGCGTGTACGAACCCGGGGAAATAGACGCCGCGACTACCCGAGTTTACCGGTTTCGCGTGATTCATCCCACCGACTCCGTGGCGCAGATCGCCGCCCGCGCCGGCATTTCGGCCACCGAGGCGGAAGCCGCCGAGGCCCGGCTCACCGAACTGGGCCTGCTGCGCCCCTCACCCGGCGGCGGCCTGGTCGCCATCTCCCCCGAGAGCGCCGCCGACGCTCTGCTCGCCCCCATCGAACAGGACATCCTCCAGCGCCGGATCGCCATGGCCGCCACCCGCGCCCGGCTGCACGCGCTCTCCGGCGACTACCTCGAAGCCCGCAGCATGCGCTCCGCCAAGAGCAGCATCGAGGTGGTCGAGGGTATCGACAACACCCGCGCCGTCATCGCCGATCTGGACCGCACCTGCGCCAAGTCGGTGGACGCCCTCCACCCCGGCGGCGGCCAGAGCCGCGCCGCCATCCAGGCCGCCACCCCCGGCGACCTCGAAATCCTCGAACGCGGCGTGAAGGCCCGCACCCTCATGCAGCACACCGCCCGCCGGCACCAGCCGACCGTCGGGTACGTCACCACCCTCATCGAGGCCGGCGCCCAGGTGCGCAGCATCACCGCGCTGCCCTCCCGGATGCTCATCTACGACGGCAGCTGCGCCGTCCTCCCGCTGGACCCGCTGCACACCAAGACCGGCGTCGCCCTCGTCCGCGACCCGACCGTGCTGGGCTTCCTCCAGCAGCTCTTCGAGCACTACTGGGACCGGGCGGTGGACTTCGTCGAGGGCCCCAAGAAATCCGGCACCGCGCCGGTCGGCGTGGACCGCGACGTCCTGGTGCTGATGGCCGCCGGGAAGAAGGACGAGGCGATAGCACACCAGCTGGGCATGTCACCGCGCTCGGTGAGCCGGGTGGTGGCCCGGCTGCTCGACCAGCTCGGCGCCGACAGCCGCTTCCAGGCCGGCGCCCGCGCGGCCCTCAACGGCTGGCTCTCCTAGATGCCCGACGTCGAGGACATCGATGCCACCGCCGTCGAGGTCTACCTGCTGCGGGTACGGCACCCGGCCGACGACGCCGAACGGCTCGCGGCCCGCGCCGGACTCGCGGCCGGCGACGTGGCCCGCGCCGAAACCCTGCTGTACAGGCTCGGCCTGCTCCAGCCGTCCCCCGCGGGCGGCTGGGTCGCGGTCAGCCCGGAGAGCGCCGCCGACCAACTGCTCGCGCCCGTCGAGGCGGACATCCTCTCCCGGCGCATCACCATGGCCGCCGCCAGGGAACAGCTCCAGTCGCTGTCCGGCGTGTACGTCGAGGCGCGCAGCATGCGGTCGGCCGAGATCAGCATCGAGGTCGTCGAGGGCATCGACAACACCCGCGCCGTCATCGACGACCTGGCCCGTACCTGCACCGAGTCGCTGGAGGCCCTGATCCCGGGCATCCCCAGCGAGGAGGCCATCGAGGCGGCCCTCCCACTGGACCTCGAACTCCTGGCCCGCGGCGCGCACATCCGCACCCTGCTCCAGCACAGCGCCCGCACCCACCGGACCGGGCTGCGCTACGCCGAGACGATCCGCGCCGCGGGCGCCCTGGTGCGCAGCGCCGGGGTGCTGCCGACGCGGATGCTGATCTACGACCGGCAGTGCGCGGTGCTGCCGCTGGACCCGCTGCACACCGCCGCCGGGGTCGCGCTGGTCCGCGACCCCTCGGCGGTGGGCTTCCTCTACCGGGTCTTCGACCACTGCTGGGACGACGGCATCGACATCCCGGTCGTCCCCGGCGCGCTGGAGGCCAGCGAGGGGGTGCCCACCGGCCTGGAGCGCGAGGTGCTCCAGCTGATGGCGGCGGGCAAGGCGAACGACGCCATCGCCGAGCAACTGGGCATCTCCCGCCGCTCGGTGAGCCGGGTGGTCTCCCAGCTGATGACGCACCTCGGCGCCACCAGCCGCTTCCAGGCGGGCGCGCGGGCGGCCCTCAACGGCTGGCTCGGCTAGGCCGTCGACCGCCCCCGCCGCCCACCCGGCACGCCGTCAGCGCGCCCCGGCCAGGCGGCGGAAGTCGCTGGGGTTGGTCCCCCTGATCCTCTTGAACGCCACACTGAACGCGAACGGATCGGTGTAGCCGACGGCACGGGCCACGTGCGCGACGGTCTGCGACCCCTGCTCGGCCAGGAGATCCGCCGCCAGGGTCATGCGCCAGCGGGTGAGGTAGGACAGCGGCGGTTCACCGAGCAGGCCGGTGAACCGTTTCGCGAGAGTCGAGCGGGACACCCCCGTACGCCGGGCCAGCTCGCCCACCGTCCACGGCGCCGCCGGCTCGCCGTGCAGCAGGCGCAGCGCCTGGCCGACCACCGGGTCCCTCTGGGCGGTCCACCAGGCCGGGGGCCGGCCACCGGGCCGGTCCAGCCAGGTGCGCAGCGTGCAGACCAGCATCCAGTCCAGGAGGCGGTCGAGCACGACCTGCTGGCCGGGCTCGTCCCGGGCCACCTCGGCGGCGAGGTGGTCGAGCACCGGGTCGCGGGTGTCCCCGGAGTCCACCCGCAGCACGACGGGCAGCGTCTCCAGCAGCGGCCGGCCGATCTCGCCGCGGACCGGGTAGGCGCCGACCACCAGAGTCGTCGCGCCGCTGTTC
This sequence comes from Streptomyces sp. NPDC059853, assembly GCF_042731495.1. Taxonomy (NCBI): domain Bacteria; kingdom Bacillati; phylum Actinomycetota; class Actinomycetes; order Kitasatosporales; family Streptomycetaceae; genus Streptomyces; species Streptomyces sp. NPDC059853. The sequence continues at coordinate 4,399 of NZ_JBHWJL010000099.1, read as the reverse complement.
CCGGCGTCCTGTCCGCCGGGATCGTGCCAGCCCAGCCGGTGCTGGGTACCGCCCTGGTCGGGCGTCGCGCACTCCTCCCCGCACACGATCGGCTCGGCCGTGCTGCCGGGCTCGTCGACGAAGGTGAAGGTCGTCGGGCCGCGCACCACGACCGTGTCGTGGACGCCGAGGTGCTCGGGCGGATGTCCCTCCGGCACGATCCAGCCCGCCCCGGTGAGGACGGTGCACAGGGTCAGCGGCGCGCCGTCCACGAAGTGCAGCGACCAGGGCGGGGAGAGTGTCGAGCTGCCGAACAGGGAGCCGCGCGCCCGCACTCCGCGGAAGAGGTCACTGGTCACGTCCACCCCGACAGAGTAGACGATCGCAAAGGCATTCCGGCCTTTCACCCATGTCATCGTGCACCTCCTGGGGTGTTCAGTAGAGCCATGACGCGAAACACTCACCTCGTTCTCGGTGCGACCGGCAAGACCGGACGCAGGATCGCCGCCCGGCTGCGGGTGCGCGGCATTCCGGTGCGCGCCGCCTCCCGGTCCAGCCGCGTCCGGTTCGACTGGTCCGAGCCCGACGGCTGGGACACGGTCCTGCGGGATGTCGATGTGGCCTACGTGGTTCCCCCGCCCGTGCCGGGTCCGGTGCACGCATTCGTCGCCCGGGCCTCGGCCGCCGGGGTGCGGCGGCTGGTCCTGCTCTCCGGGCGCGGCGCGGACGACTGGGGCGACTCCCCCTTCGGGAAGAACATGCGATCGGCCGAGGAGGCGGTCCGCGGCTCGTCGCTGGAGTGGACCCTCCTGCGGGCGTCGAACTTCGCCCAGAACTTCGACGAGGACATCTTCCACGCCCCGCTGGTCGCGGGCGAACTGGCGCTTCCGGCGGGCGAGGTGCCCGAGCCCTTCGTGGACATCGAGGACCTCGCCGACGCCGCGGTCGCGGTGATGACCGGAGGGAAGCGGCACGCCGGGCGGGTGTACGAGCTGAGCGGCCCCCGCGCCCTCACCTTCGCCCACGCCGTCGAGCTGATCGCCCTGGCCTCCGGGCGGCCGCTCACCTACCGGCGGATCACCCCGGACGCGTACATCACGGACCTCGTCGGGCAGGGCCTGAGCCGGCCCGAGGCCGAGGACGTCTCCGCCATGTTCACGCTGATGGAGAGCGGGGTGATCGCCGGGACGACCGACGACCTGCCCGCCCTGCTGGGACGGGCGCCCCGGACCTTCGAGGAGTACGCCGCCCGGACGGCGGCCACCGGCGCCTGGGACGAACGGTGACCCGCCCCGGCCCCGTATCCCGCATCTCCCGCGCCCACGGAGGCACCGACATGACCACGGATGACACCGGTCCGCTGACCTTGCTGGTCACCGCGCACCCGGACCCCCACTCGCTGACACACCACGTGGCGGACCAACTCGCCGCGGCCCTCCGCCCCCGGGCCGTCGAGGTGGCGGACCTGCACCGGGAGGGCTTCGACCCCAGGTTCACCCCGGCGGACCGCCGCCACTACCGGGAAGGCGGCACCCACCCTCCCGATGTGGCCCGGGAGCACCGCCGTCTGGAACGCGCCACCGACCTCGTCCTGGTCTTCCCGGTGTACTGGTGGTCCGTTCCGGCGCTGCTGAAGGGGTGGATCGACCGGGTGTTCGTCAACGGCTGGGCCTTCGACCACTCGGCCGGCTCGGCTCCGCGCCCCAGGCTCCAGCGGCTGACGACACATCTGCTGCCCATCGCCGCCGACGACGCCGGCAGCTTCGAGCGCCACGGGTACGCACAGGCGCTGCGGACACAGCTGGAGCACGGCTTGGTCGACTACGTCGGAAGCCGCCGCGGCGCCACCGCGTTCATCCACGAGTCCGAGCAGCCTTCCGCCGAGGCCACGGCGGCGAGCGTCGCCCGTGCCGTACGCGCCGTCAGCGAGGCCGTACGGGCCGGCGCCCCCACGGCGTGATCGCTTCCGGCCCGTACGAGACGGCCCCCGCTCACCGGCCGCGGTGAGCGAGGGCCGCACACCACCGGCCCCCGGTGCCTCACCCCGAGACGCCGCGCACTCCCGCGCCCCGGGACACGGCTACCCGCCCGGGAGCGTTTCCCGGCCGGCGTCCGCGGGCGGGAGGAACCCCCGGTCCGGCTCGGGCAGCCAGGCACCGGGCGGGCGGTGCAGCCAGCCCCCGGCGGCGGCCAGCTGCGCCGCCGTGTCCAGCAGAACGGACAGCCCCGGGTGCCGCAGCGTGCGCGGCCACACCATCGACACCGGGGAGAGCGGCACCGGGTCGGTCAGCGGGCGCAGCACCATGCCCGGTACCCCGGTGAACTCCTCGCTGGCCAGCACCGACCAGCCGCGCGCCCGGACCAGCCGGGCGAATTCCTCCTCGCCGTCGATCCTCGGGAACGGCGGCGCCACCGCGATGGACCGGCCGGCGAAGAGCCGGCGGGCGAAGTCGGTCCACTCGGTGGTCTCCGGGTTGCCCGCGCCCGCGTACAGTTCGCGGCCCGCCAGCCGCGCCAGCGGCACCTCGGGGAGCGCGGCCAGCGGATCACCGGCCGGCAGCAGCACCGCCACCCGCTCGTACCGCACCGGACGGTGCGCCAGCGCCGCCCGCACCTCCGGGGCCAGCCCCGCGAACCGGCCGAAGGACACGTCCAGTTCGCCGGTGACCAGTTCGGCGGCCGCGCCGGCCAGGCCGCTGTGGAACCGTGCCACGAACTCCACCCCGGGCGCCGCCGTCCGCGCCGCCGCGAGGATCCGCCGCGCCGTGCTCACCGGTGCGGCCACGTCCACCACCAGCGGCCGGTGCGCCGCCCCGGCGCCCGCCACCGCCGCCGCCACCTCCTCCTGTGCGGCGATCGCCCGCCGGGCCGGTTCCAGCAGCCGCTCACCCTCGGCCGTCAGCGTCACCTGCCGGGTGCTGCGGACGAACAGCCGCATCCCCCACTGCTTCTCCAGCCGCCCGATGTCGCGCGACAGCGCCTGCTGCGCCACGTACAGCCGGGCGGCGGCCCGGGTGAAGTGCAGTTCGGCGGCCACCGCGACGAAGGCGCGCAGCAGCCGGGGGTCGGTGTCCTGGAGTCCGGGCATGCCGCCATTCTCACCGGCCGGCCCCGATTGACAACACGAGCGCGTCAATCAGCGCCGCACAGGTGTTGGACGCCCGGCGGCACCCGGCCGGAGGGTGAACGCCATGCAGTTCGCCCTGACCGGCCACACCCTCGTCGTCCTTCCGTCCGCCCCCGCACCGGGCCGCGCGCCCCGCCGTCCGCGACGCCCGCGCGGTCCGTACGCCCGGCTGTTCGACGCGCCGGGGGCCCTCGCGTTCACCCTGCCCAACGCGCTGGCCCGGCTGCCGATGGGCATGTTCTCGGTGTCCGCCGTGCTGCTGATCACCACCGTGCACGGCTCGTACGCGCTGGCCGGCGCGGTGGTGGCCGCCACCCTCGGCGCCTCCGCGGTCGGCGGTCCGCTGCTGGCCCGGCTCGTCGACCGGTACGGGCAGGCCCGGGTCACCGTCCCCGCCGTGCTGCTGACCGGCGCCGGGCATCTGGGGCTGCTGCTGTGCGTCACCGGCGGCGCCCCGCTGTGGGCCTGGTTCTGCTGCGTCCCGCTGACCGCCGCCACCCCGAACACCGGCGGCATGTCGCGGGCCCGCTGGGCACGGCTGTACCGGGAGGACCCGGCCGCCCGGCACACCGCGAACTCCTTCGAACAGGCGCTGGACGAGCTGTGCTTCCTGCTCGGTCCGCTGCTGGCCGCCGGGCTGTGCACGGCGCTGGCCCCGGCGGCCGGCACCCTCACGGCGGTGGCGCTGCTGGTCACCGGCGGCCTGCTGTTCGCGGCCCAGCGCCGCACCGAGCCGCCTCCCGCTCCCCGCCCGGCCGGGGCGGCCCGCGCCGGCCGGGCCCCGCTGCTGCTGCCGGGGATGCCTCCGCTGCTGGTCACGTTCCTGTGCACCGGCGCGGTGTTCGGCTCTCTCGAGGTGGTGACCATCGCCTACGCGGACGGCCTGGGGCTCAAGGGCTGGGCGGGCGTGGTGCTGGCGGCGCAGGCGGCGGGGTCGGGGGCGGCGGGCCTCGCGTTCGGGCTGCTGCCCCCGCCCGGCGGGCCGGTGCGGCGGCGGATGGTGCGCTGGGTCGGGCTGATGGCGGCGCTGATGACGCTGCCGCTGCTGGTGGCCGCCGCCACCGGCGCGCTGCTGCCGCTGGTCCCGGCGCTGCTGATCGCCGGGATGGCGACGGCGCCCGTGATGGTGACCGGGATGACGCTGCTCCAGGAGCTGACGCCGCCCGCGCGGCTGAACGAGGGCATGTCGCTGGCGGTCACCGCCCTGCTGTCCGGCATCGCGGCGGGCGCGGCGGCCGGTGGCTGGGTGGCCGAGCGTCTGCCGCCGGGCGCCGCCGGGTATCTCACCCCGCT
>NZ_JBHWJL010000098.1:0-17066 GCF_042731495.1 Streptomyces sp. NPDC059853 | reverse complement strand
GGCGCGCACCATGTCGACCACGTGCCGCATGTCCATGGTCGGTTCGGCCCGCACGGAGCCGTCCGGCTGCCGGACGGCCGGCTGCGGCCGGTCCTCCGGGGTGACGTTGCCGATGTCGAGCTGGCCGCAGGAGATGCCGTACGGGCGGCCGTCGAGGGCGAACGCCTTGGTGAGTCCGGCGACGGCGTGCTTGGCGGCCGTGAAGGCGGGCGAGTGCGGGCGCGGGGCGTGCGCGGACAGCGCGCCGGTGTTGATGATGCGCCCGCCGCGCGGCCGCTGCTCCTTCATGACGCGGAACGCGGCCTGGGAGCACAGGAAGGTGCCGGTGGCGATGGAGTCCATCACCCGGTGCCAGTCGGCCGCCGCCACCTCCTCCACCGGCACGTACGGCATGGTGTCGGCGGCGTTGTTGAACAGCAGGTCGAGCCGCCCGTACCGCTCCCGCACCTCGCCGAACAGGGCGTCCACGGCCGCCGGGTCGGCGACATCGGCCGGGACGGCGGCCAGCCGGGCCCGGTCGGCGGCCGGGGCGAGCGCCGCCGTGGCCAGGAGCCGTTCCCGGCGCCGCCCGGTCAGCACCACCGTCCAGCCGTCCGCGAGCAGCCCCAGCGCGCACGCCCGGCCGACCCCGCTGCCCGCCCCCGTCACCACGGCCGTCCGCTCCGTCATGCCCCGCCCGTCCCTTCGCCCGCCCGGCCCGTGCGGCGCCGGTCGCACCGCACGGCCGGGTACGTGTCCCCCGCCGGTCCCTCGCAAACTGGAGCAGCCATGAATGGCGCCATCCCCGCCCTCGGCGGCACCGATACCAGCCGCGCCTGGTTCGACCGCGCGCGGCGCTCGCTGGCCGGCGGCATCAGCTCATCCGCCCGGCTGACCTCGACCGGACCGCACCCGTACCCGCTGTATCTGCGCGAGGGCGCGGGCGCGCGGGTCCGGGACGTGGACGGCAACGAGTACATCGACCACCTCATCTCCTACGGCAGCGCGGTGCTCGGCCACGCCTCCCCGCTGCTCGCCGAGGCGCTGGCCCCGCTGCTGAGCACGGGCACGATGTTCGGCACCTGTACCACCGAGGAGGTCGAACTCGCCGAGCGGATCCAGGCGATGGTGCCGTGCGCCGAACTCGTCCGGTTCGCCAACTCCGGCAGCGAGGCCGTCCAGGGCGCGGTGCGGGCCGCGCGCGGTGCCACCGGGCGGTCGCTGATCCTGAAGTTCGAGGGCCATTACCACGGCTGGTCCGACACCCTGGCCGTCTCCAACCGTCCGACGCCCGAGCAGGCGGGGCCGGCCGCGGCGCCCCGCTCCGTCCCGCACTCCCCCGGCATCCCGCGCGGCGTCGTGGACGACGTGGTCGTCTGCCCATGGAACGACCCGGACGCGCTGCGCACGGTCCTCGCCGCCCACCGCGGCCGGCTCGCGGCGGTGATCTGCGAGCCCGTCGTCGCCAACAACGCCTGCACGATGCCCGTCCCCGGCTATCTGGAGCTGCTGCGCGAGCTGTGCACGGCGTACGGGGTGCCGCTGATCTTCGACGAGGTGTGCACCGGGTTCCGTACCGGTCCCGGCGGCGCGCAGGGCCTCTACCAGGTGGTGCCGGATCTGGCGGTGTTCGCCAAGGCGCTGGGCGGCGGGGTGCCGATCGCCGCGTTCGCCGGGCGGCGCGCGCTGATGGAGCCGCTGGCGGAGGGCCGGGTCAAGCACGGCGGTACGTACAACGCGTCGCCGCTGTGCGCCACGGCCGCGCTCACCACGCTGCGGGCGCTGGCCGACCCGGCGGTCACCGGGTGGATCGAGGAGGCGGGCCGCCGGATCATGGAGGCCGTACGCCGGGCCGCCCGGGACCGGGGCGTGCCGTGCGCGGTGCAGGGGGTCGGCGCGATGTTCCAGGTGGTGTTCACCCCGGACGGTGCCCCGACCCGGAACTACCGGGAGCTGCTGGCCGCCGACGGGCGCCGCTACGACGCGTTCCGGCACGAACTGCTGCGGCGCGGGGTGCATGTGAACGCCTACGGGGCGGCCTGCTGGTTCGTCGCGGCGGCGGTGACCGAGGACGAGGTGGCCGCCACCTGCGCGGCGGTGGCGGAGGCGTTCGCCGTCCTGTGAGGCGCCGGGCCGCGTCCGGGCCGGGCCGGTGTCACGCCGCCGCCAGCAGCCGTTCGCGGTCCGCCGCCGCCAGGCCGAGCGACATGCCGACGAGCGTGAGCGTGACGCGTTCCGCCTCCGTGTACGGGCCGTCCGCCAGCGCGATGCGCGCGCCGTGCAGCAGCAGGCTCTCCCGGCCCGGCACGGCCAGGTGCGGGGCCAGCGGCTCCAGCACCTCGCGGACCTCCGCCTCCGAGGGCGCGCCCACCAGGCCGTCGCCCGGCGCCTGGGGGAAGCCGGCCTCGCGCAGCGAGTCCTCGGCCGCCGCCCGGGAGGCGGGGTCCCCGGGCGCCAGCAGGGCCAGCGCCACCGTCCGGTAGGCGTCCCGCAGCAGCAGCGCGAGCCCGGTGGTGGTGGGATGGTCCAGGGCGGTGACCGGGTGGTGGGTCCCGCACAGCACACAGGCGACGACCTGGCCTGCCGCGCCGAGCGGCAGCAGCGGCACGCCCAGGACCGTCAGCCGGCGCCGTCCGGCCAGCCGCTGGTAGCAGCGGTCGCCACCGCAGCCGGGGCAGAAGAAGTCCCCGTCGTCGGTGACACGCCACGCCGTCCGGATACCTGTCCCTGCCACCCTCGGCACACCCGACCTCCGTAACACGCCCGCAACACTGCGAGTGTGAGAGGTGATGTTAGCCACACTCCGGCGCCGGGGGCAGTAGTCGGACCGGCCAAAAGCACGGCCGGAACCGGCCCGCGCCCGCATCGGGGACACGGGCCGGCCCGGCCGCGCTCGTTCAGGGGGTCAGCGAGCCGCCCGGTTGACGGCGGAGACGACCGCCTTCAGCGAGGCCCGCACGATGTTGGCGTCGATGCCGATGCCCCACAGCACCCGGTCGCCGACGGCGCACTCGATGTACGCCGCCGCCTGGGAGCCCGCGCCCTCGCTCATGGTGTGCTCGACGTAGTCCAGCAGCCGAACCTCCTGGCCGATCACCCCGGCCCGGGACAGGGCGTCGAAGAAGGCCGCCAGCGGGCCGTTCCCCTCGCCCGTCAGCACCGTGTCGGCGCCGTCGACGACCGCCTCGACGGTCAGCGCGTCCACCCCGCCGCCGCTGGTGGTGGTCTGGGCGTCGCGCAGCGCGATCCGGCCCCAGCCCGGCGCCCCGCCCTCGGCCGGCAGGTACTCGTCCGCGAAGACCCGCCAGATCTCGGCCGGCGTGATCTCGCCGCCCTCCGCGTCGGTCTTCTCCTGGATGATCCGCGAGAACTCCACCTGCATGCGGCGCGGCAGGTCCAGCTTGTGGTCGGTCTGCAGCACGTAGGCGATGCCGCCCTTGCCGGACTGCGAGTTGACCCGGATGACCGCCTCGTAGGTGCGGCCCACGTCCTTGGGGTCGATCGGCAGGTACGGCACGTCCCAGCCCAGCTCGTCCACCGCGACGCCGCGGCGGGCGGCCTCGGCCGCCATCGCCTCGAAGCCCTTCTTGATGGCGTCCTGGTGCGAGCCGGAGAAGGAGGTGTACACCAGGTCACCGGCGTACGGGTGACGCGGCGGGACCTCCATCTGGTTGCAGTACTCGTAGGTGCGGCGGATCTCGTCGATCTGCGAGAAGTCGATCTGCGGGTCCACGCCCTGCGAGAACAGGTTCATGCCCAGCGTCACCAGGTCGACGTTGCCGGTGCGCTCGCCCTGCCCGAACAGACAGCCCTCCACCCGGTCCGCCCCGGCCATCACCGCCAGCTCGGCGGCGGCCACCGCCGTCCCCCGGTCGTTGTGCGGGTGCGCGGACAGACACACGTGCTCGCGGTGCGACAGGTGCCGGGACATCCACTCGAAGCGGTCGGCGTAGGTGGAGGGCACGGAGCGCTCCACCGTCGCGGGCAGGTTCAGGATGATCTCGCGGCCCTCCTCCGGCTGCCACACCTCCATCACCGACTCGCAGACCTCCAGCGCGAAGTCCAGCTCGGTGTCGGTGAAGATCTCCGGGCTGTACTGGTAGCCGAATGTGGTCCGGTCGTCCAGCAGCTTCTCGGCGTACTCCATCACCAGCCGGGTGCCGTCCACCGCGATCCGCCGTACGTCGTCCCGCCCGCCGCGGAAGACGACCCGGCGGAAGGTGGGGGCGGTGGCGTTGTACAGGTGGACGGTGGCGCGCGGCGCGCCGGCCAGCGACTCGACGGTGCGGGCGATCAGCTCCTCGCGGGCCTGGGTCAGGACGGAGATCGTCACGTCCTCGGGGATCGCGCCCTCCTCGATGACGGAGCGCACGAAGTCGAAGTCGGTCTGCCCGGAGGCCGGGAAGCCGATCTCGATCTCCTTGTAGCCCATCTTCACCAGCAGGTCGAACATGGCGCGTTTGCGGGCCGGCGACATCGGGTCGATCAGCGCCTGGTTGCCGTCCCGCAGGTCGGTGGACAGCCAGCGCGGCGCGGCCGTGATCCGCTTGCCGGGCCAGGTGCGGTCGGGCAGGTCCACCGCCTCGTACGGCGTGTAGCGGTGGACGGGCATGCCGGAGGCGCGCTGCGGGGCGGTGGCGGCGGTGATGGGCGTCGGCTTGGGCACGGGGGCTCCTGGATGATGCGAGGGATCGACGGGATCGTGGAAACGGCCGACGGCAGCGCCGAACTCCGCGGGGAGGGGGTCGGCCCGTACGACTACAGACCCTCGCCGCGGCGGCTAAGGAGAAGAAGGTTCCCGTGACGCATCGCCCGCCCAGCCTAACCCGGGCGCCGGGCGGCCCGCCGGACCCGTATCACTATGCGAGACCGCGCAAAACCGGTGGCCGCGCCCGGACGGGGGTGATCTGCTGACCGCATGGACACGGAAACGGTACGGGCCCGCTTCGACGAGCAGCTCAGAGCGCACGCGGCCGGGGGCGAGCGCTCGGGCCCGGTGGTGCGGGTGACCCGGGAGCGCGGCGGCTGGGACGGGGTGGTGTGGTCCGGCCTCACCGAGGCGACGGCGGACGCCGCGATCGCCGACCAGATCCGGTACTTCACGGACCTGGGGCGCGGCTTCGAGTGGAAGTGGTACGCGCACGACGGACCCGCCGATCTGGGTGACCGGCTGCGGGCGGCCGGCTTCGTACCCGATCCGCCGGAGACGCTGATGGCCGCCGAGGTGGCCGCGCTGCCCACCGTCCCCGTACTGCCGGACGGGGTCGCGCTGCACCGGGTGACGGACGACGCGGGGGTGGAGCTGATGCTGCGCGCGCACCGGCGGGCCTTCGGCACCGACCCGGCGGGGCTGGGCGCCATGGTGCGCGAGCAACTGGCGAGCACCCCGGAGCTGATCGACGTCCTGGTGGCGGTGACCGACGACGGCGACCCGGTGAGCGCGGCACGGCTGGAGCGCTGGCCGGGCACCGACTTCGCCGGGCTGTGGGGCGGCGGCACGGCGCCCGAGTGGCGCGGCCGGGGCATCTACCGGGCGCTGGTCGCGGCGCGCGCCGCGATCGCCGCCGCGCACGGGGTGCGCTATCTCCAGGTGGACGCCTCGGACGACAGCCGCCCGATCCTGCGGCGGCTGGGCTTCGAGGAACTCGGCACCACCGTCCCGTACACGTACGGGGACGCGGGCGGGGCCGGCTGACCGGCCGCGCGGCCCCCGCCGGGCGGGGGCCGGGGCGCGTCAGAAGCCGAGACGGCGCAGCTGCTTGGGGTCGCGCTGCCAGTCCTTGGCGACCTTCACGTGCAGGTCGAGGAAGACCGGGGTGCCCAGCAGCGCCTCGATCTGCTTCCGGGCCTTGGTGCCCACGTCCTTGAGCCGGCTGCCCTTGGGGCCGATGACGATGCCCTTCTGGCTGGGCCGCTCGATGAAGACGTTGGCGTGGATGTCGAGCAGCGGCCGGTCGGCCGGGCGGTCCTCGCGGGGCAGCATCTCCTCGACCACCACGGCGATGGAGTGCGGCAGTTCGTCACGCACCCCTTCGAGGGCGGCCTCGCGGATCAGCTCGGCGATCATCGTCTGCTCGGGCTCGTCGGTGAGATCGCCCTCGGGGTACAGCGGCGGGCCCTCGGGCAGCAGCGGCACCAGCAGGTCCGCGAGCAGCCCGACCTGGGAGTCGCCGACCGCCGAGACGGGCACGATCTCCGCCCACTCCAGGCCGAGTTCGGCGCCGAGCCGCTGCACGTCCAGCAGCCGCTCCGCCAGCACCTGCGGCTCCACCAGGTCCGTCTTGGTGACGACGGCGACCTTGGGGGTGCGCTTGATCTCCGCCAGTTCCTTGGCGATGTACCGGTCGCCGGGGCCGATCTTCTGGTCGGCGGGCAGGCAGAACCCGATGACGTCGACCTCGGCCCAGGTGGTGCGCACCACGTCGTTGAGCCGCTGGCCCAGCAGGGTGCGCGGCTTGTGCAGCCCGGGGGTGTCCACCAGCACCAGCTGGGCGTCGTCGCGGTGGACGATGCCGCGCACCGAGTGCCGGGTGGTCTGCGGGCGGCTGGAGGTGATGGCGATCTTCGTGCCGACCAGCGCGTTGGTCAGGGTCGACTTGCCGGCGTTGGGGCGGCCGACGAAGCAGGCGAAGCCCGAACGGTAGCCCTGCGGCACAGAGCCGAACATCGCGGACATCGGGGAAAGGGAGTCACTCATGAGGCCGCGATCGTCGCACGAAGGTCGCCCTCGGGGCCAGCCAGCAGGACGGGGGTGCCCGCCCCGCCCAGGTCGCGCACGGCCGCCAGGTCCTCGGCGGCCACCTCGGTGGTGTCCGCGTCGGTGACCAGGGCCGCCGCTTCCAGGGAGGCGGCGCCGCTGGAGGCGGCCATCGCCACCGCCGTGCGCAGCGCGCTCAGCCGCAGCGACGGCAGGTCGACGGCGGTCGCGACATACGTACGACCGGTCTCGTCCCGTACCGCCGCCCCCTGTGGCACCCCGCTGCGGGCGCGGGCACTGCGCGCCAGGGTGATGATCTTGCGGTCCTCGGCGTCACTCATACCCAGGAGCTTACGGGCTGTGCGCGGGCCCGCGGTGCGGCCCGTCCGCTCGGCGGGCGGCCGCCGCCCCGCGCCGGGTCGGTGAGGGGGCGGGGAAACGCGGCCCGGTGCGGGCCCGGCCGGTGCGGCCCTACAACTCCGTGGCCCCCGGCTGGTCCGGCAGGGGCTGCGGGGTGTGGCCCTCGGCGACCTGCTGGAGTTTCTCCACGGCACGTTCGGCGAGACCGGTCAGCCCGCCGGCCGCGGCGTCATCCCGCCCGGCCTGGGCGACCCGTACGGTGTGGGCGCCGACCCGGGCGATCACCACCTCGGCGACGACGCCCGCCTCGCCGGGGCCGCCGCTCTCGCGGGTGAAGCGCAGCGCGGCGGCCTCGTCGCCGAGCCCTTCGGGGCTGCTGCCGTCGCCGTCGGCGGTGTAGGAGACGGTGCTGGTGTTCCGCTCGGCGCCCTCCTCGGCGTGGAAGGTGGCGCACTCGTGGGCGGCGCGCGCGAAGCCCTCCATGGCGGCGCGGGCGCCCGCCTCGTCGCCGTGCGCGGCGGCGACCGTCACCACGAAGGGTCCGGCGTGGGTGCGGGCGAACCCGGCCCGCGCGGTGCCGCTGCCGTCCCCGGCGGGCTCGAACAGTTCGCGGCAGCCGTCCTCGGTGGGCCGGGGGACGCCGATGCCGCGCCGTTCGGCCTGTTCGCTGCTGTCGCCGGCCCAGCCCTGCGGGAAGTCGGTGTGATCCAGCAGGGCGGAGCGCAGCCGGTCCTCGTCCAGCGCGCCGTCCCCGGTGGCGACGGTGATGGCGGGGGTGCCGGGCCCCGTGCTGCCGCCGCCTGCGGCGCCGGGCGGCAGGGTGGCTCCGGCGAGCAGTCCGAGGGCGGCGACCGAGGCGAGGGGGGCGAGGACGATCGTGCGCTGCGGAAGGTGCATGCCTCCCATGGCGCCACCCGAACGGCCCCCGGGCCACTGCCGCACGGCCGTTCGGGTGAGGCGCCCGGACGGGGCCGGGAGCCGGGCCGGACCCGGGCGTCCTCATCTGTCCGGCGGCACGGGGGCCGCGTATCCGAGCACGGCGAGCAGCCCGGCCACGGTGAGGACGGCGAGGACGATCGACGGCCCGGGAACAGGCACGGGTTCCGCTCCTGCCCGCAGCCGCCGCCCGAACCGGGTACGCGGCAGCCGGGTGCCGCCGCCGGACGGTGGCGTGGCGGTCCGGGACGCGAAGAACCCCGACCGGCCCCACCTCTGCTTCGCGGCCGGCGCATGGGCAGCCTTCAAGGGCGGCGTCGTGCTCGGGGACTTCGACAACCTCCGACCCGCCCACACCCCAGGGCAGCCGGTCTACCGAGGGCCGCCAGCCAGCCTGCCGGCCGTTTCCTCCTCTCGCAGTCCGCTGATCTCTCGGCCCACCTGGCTCATCACGAACTCACCCAGCGGCAGCGTCAGGTCCATGCGCCGGATGCACACGCCGACCATGAACGGCCCGTTGCGGGCCCGGTAGAGACGGATTCCGTAGTAGCCCTCCTCGCAGTCGGTGTCGTTGTTGAAGCGACAGTTCCGGCAGGTCTGCGGGAGCCGGACCGGCCGGATGCGTTTGACGTACATCGGCGAGCCGTCCGGAAGCCGGTAGCGCGTGCGCCAGTCGGAGGCGCCGGCGGTGAGGATGTGTTCCTCCGGCTGTGCGTCCAGTTCCTTGAGAACAAGGGAGATCGCGTCCAGCGAGGAGCGCTGGCCGTCCGCCAGCGAGGTGAGCAGCCGGATGGTCGCGGTACTGCCGTGTCGGGCCACCAGCCGCAGGACCCTCGCCACGTGCTCGCGGCCGGGCACGACGATGTTCGCCGACACACCGATGCCGCACGACGCCGCCGTACGGATGGACTCGTCCAACGCGCGCAGCTTGCGTTCCGCCAGTTTGACGGAGCGGTACTTTCCACCCTGTACCGCCGCCAGTTCGCGGGCCGTGGTGCCGAAGACGCTGAAGTTCACCCGAGCCAGCCCGGCCTCCGCACAGGCGGGCAGCACGGCGGCGCCGTTCTCGCCGTTGGAGGTGAGGCCAACGGTGAGGCCCACCCGCCGGGCATCGGCGACGAGCGCGGGCAACCGGGGGTGAAGTGTGGGCTCCCCGCCGGTGAAATATGCCTCGTCGGTTGCGACCGTGCCGCGCACGGCCGCCAGGGCGAGGGCGAAATCGGGGCCCGGTTCGATGCGGGCCGGCTGGAAGGCGACGCCGTTGGTATGGGCGTAGATCGATACCCGGCCGCTGGTGACGGCACCGGGCCGGTCCGGGCGGTCCGCCGCGACGGGCGTTCCCTCGTTGTGGCAGAAGGTGCAGGCCAGGCCGCAATGGTCGAGGATCTTGACGCGCAGGGTGCGATCGGGCAGGACGGTGCGGGGGAGACCGTCCCGGGGCAGGTCCATGGGTCCTCCTGTGCAGAGGTATCAGTCGGGGAGGCGCAGCTCCTTGATCGCCTTCAGGTCATGGCCGTAGTGGTGATAGACGTCCTGGGTGTTGAGGTAGACCAGCGAGTCCGCGCTGATGCCGAGGTGCTGTGCCGTGGAGAGCACGTGGTCCTCGCTGTCTCCTTCGATCTCCAGGTACGGCGGGATCAGCGGCCAGGTGTCGATCTCCAGCCGGGCGCCGGCCAGGAGGTAGGAACTGCGCAGGTTCTCCTGGTAGCCCCTGGCCACGAACCCCATCGCGAGCAGTACGGCATGGGTGCCGTCGAAGTCCGTGACAGCGGTCTCGGTCTCGTGGGTGCCGTCAATGGCGTCGGACCGGATCTCCTTGACACAGAGCGTCGTGGTGTCGCCGTCCGTGCGCAGCCTGATCCACTGCCTGGCGACCGGGGGGATGAGGTCGTAGACGTAGCGGCGCATCCGGCGGGTGCCGAGGCGCTTGCCGCCGAGGCGCTCAATCGTGGCGGCCATGGCGCTGGTGTCGATCTCCAGAACCTTGGCCTCGTACTCGATGGTCGGCATAGTGGCGGCTCCTTGGCAACCGAAGTGAGCATACCCGCAGTTGAGGGAATTATTCACTCAACGAGTGAATAATTCAAAGGGCGGATCGTCAGCGCTCCGCCTGCTCACGACTGGCGGACAGCAGCAGTTCGCGCGCTTCCGCGCCGAAGACCGCCGCTTCCCTCATGGTCTGGAACATCCGCAGGTACACGGCGACATCGCGGGGTTCGGTCACGGTCACGGAGGCATGCTCCAGGCTGATCGTCACCATGCGCTCGTCGTAGATCTGGTAGCCGTGCAAGGGGGTGTCCCCCGGCCGGGCCGAGAAGGGGATCACACCCACGTCCACGTTGGTGAGCGTGGCGATCGAGGCGATGTGCGCGAGCTGGGCCGCCATCACATCCCCGGGGCAGAAGCCCCAGCGCAGCACGGCCTCGGTGAGCACGAAGGCAAAGCGCCGGCCGGGGTCGTAGAGCGCCTGCTGTCTCTCCTGCTTGGCGGCGGTGGCCCGGGCCACTTCAGGCCCGGACAACACGAGCGTGATCACGCGACGGATGTACTCCGCGGTTTGCAGCAATCCCGGCACCATCACCGGGGAGAAGAACCGGAGGGCAGTGGCGGATGACTCGACGCGCCGGATCTGGTCCTGTTTTTGCGCGGACCCGCGTCGCCGGAGAGTGTCGTTCGACTCGACCATCGTGTGCAAACCGGCAGCCAACTCCAGCAGTTCCTCGCGTTCGCTGGAGGAAGCCCCGTAGAGGGCGAGCAACGTCTCGACATCCTCACGCGCGGGCAGCAGCCGGCCATTCTCCAGCTTGGAGATCTTGGGCTGCGACATGCCGCTGGCCTCGGCTGCCCGCACGCCGGTCATGGCGGCCGCCTTGCGCAGGGCGCGCAGGGCAGCCGCCAGCCGGCGGCGGTCGGAGTCGTAACGCTCGGGCTCGGAGTGCATCCAGGTCGTACCAGTCGGAGAGGTCGGAGAGGATCAGCTGCCGCTGCGCAGCCAGTTCTCACGCCAGTATTGCGGATGGGAACGCCAGTACGCCGGGAAGGGTGTCGCCAGGTCCAGCGCCTGATCCCGGAGCCGTACGTATGCGGCGACTTCCTCCGGATCGTCGATGGCCGAGGCCCCGAGGAACCTGCCCTGGTTGTCGTAGTGCATCCGCAGGACGACCCGACCGTCCATCATCCACCAGTCGAAAGGCGGGAGTTCGGGGAGAGTGTCAACCTCGGAGCGGTCGATGATGAAGGTCCGCTGCCCGAGCCGTTCCGTCGCCGTGTAGGACCACTCGCACTCCCAGCGCTCGTACTCGCTGAGCGGGCCCGCCAGCACGCGCACCTTGCGGAACGCGATGCCCTCGCGCACCCGGCGTTCGATCTCCTCGTACCAAGGACTCGGGGCCGCATGCGACGCGTACGGTTCTCCGGCGAGATAGGCGCGCAGACGCGGCTGCTCGACATCGACCTTGTACGAGCTGAGCCCTTCCAGCCGGAACCATTCGCTCTTGGCGTTGTCGAAGTACGCGTCGAACTCCTCGCTACTGAGCATTGCGCAGCACCTCGGCTACCAGATCGGCGGGGAGCTCCACAACTCCCTCGTGTTCCGGGAGTTCGAGTGCGGCGATGGCGTCCGAATCAGCCACCTTCCAGCCCCGGGCGACCACGGTGCCCCGATCCGTGCGATACAAGGCGGGACAATCGCGCTCGTCGTTGCAGCCCTCCGTGACACGCAAGAGTTCAAGATTCATCGGGCAGCCCCCTCCACGTGGCATTCATACCAGGATTATTCGAGGCCACTCATGAATAATTCAAGGGCGCACAGGGGGCGCGCTCACGCGCGCCCCCTGCCTTATCGCTGTCCTCTCGCCGCCCCGCGTCAGGCCGCTTCCTCCGCGGCCGGCGGCTCGGCGCGGACCGGCTCCACCACGACCCGGTCGATGCGGTTGCGGCGCCCCGTCGGCGGTTCCGCGGTCAGGCGCAGACCGGCCAGCTCCGGGTGGGCGCGGTCCCCGGTGAGTTCGACGACGGTGGTCGCCCCGGCGATCGGGACCCGGCCCAGCGACTTGGCGAGCAGGCCGCCGACCGTCTCGACGTCCTCGTCCTCCAGGTCGACCCCGAACAGCTCGCCCAGGTCCCCCAGGTCGAGCCGGGAGGTGACCCGGTAGGCGCCGTCCGCCAGTTCGGCGACCGGCGGCAGCTCGGTGTCGTACTCGTCGGCGATCTCCCCGACGATCTCCTCCAGGATGTCCTCGATGGTGACGATCCCGGCCGTGCCGCCGTACTCGTCGATGGCGACCGCCACATGGATGTGGTCGCGCTGCATCTCGCGCAGCAGGTCACCGGCGTTCTTGGTGTCGGGCACGAACGTGGCCGGGCGCATCACCGTCTCCACCGGGTCGGCCTCGGCCTCCCGGCTGATGTGCACCGCCCGGGCCAGGTCCTTCAGGTAGACGATGCCGACGATGTCGTCGTCGCTCTCGCCCGTCACCGGGATCCGGGAGAACCCGGAGCGCAGTGCCAGCGACAGGCCCTGCCGCAGGGTCTTGTCGCGGCTCAGGGAGATCAGGTCGGTGCGCGGCACCATCACCTCGCGCACGAGGGTGTCGCCCAGTTCGAAGACGGAGTGCACCATGCGGCGTTCCTCGTCCTCGATCAGCGACTCGCGCTCCGCCAGGTCCACCATCGCCCGCAGCTCGGCCTCGGAGGCGAAGGGGCCCTTGCGGAAGCCCTTGCCGGGGGTGACGGCGTTACCGACGATGATCAGCAGCTGGGCGAGCGGCCCGAGCACCCGCGCCAGCGGGATCAGCACCAGCGCCGCCGCGCGCGAGGTCGTCACCGGGTGCTGGCGTCCGATGGTGCGCGGCGAGACGCCGATGACCACGAACGACAGCACCACGGTCACCGGGATGGCGACCAGCAGTGCCTGCCAGACCTCGTCGAAGCTCTTGAGGCAGGCGTAGGTGACGAGCACCGCCAGGCCCATCTCGCCGGCGACGCGCACCAGCAGGGCCAGGTTGAGGTAGCGGGTGGGGTCGGCGGCCACGGTCACCAGCCGTGCCGCGCCGCGCCGGCCCTCGCGGGCCGCCTGCTCGGCGCGGAAGGCGGTGATCCGGCTCAGCCCGGCCTCCGCGCAGGAGGCCAGCCAGGCGATGACCAGCAGTACCAGCAGGAAGGTCCACAGTGTGGCGTCCATCGTTGTTCTTCCTCGCCCGCCCGGCTCAGGTGATCGTCGGAGCCGGGGACGGGCCGGTCAGCCCCGCCTCGGCGCGCCAGCCGTCCACGATGGCCTGCTGGAGGCCGAACATCTCGGCCTTCTCCGCGGGCTCCTCGTGGTCGTATCCCAGCAGGTGCAGCACCCCGTGCACGGTGAGCAGCTGGAGTTCGTCGTCCATGGAGTGCCCGGTGGGGGCGGCGGCCCCCTGGGCCTTCGCCACCTGCGGGCACAGCACGATGTCGCCGAGGAGCCCCTTGGCGGGCTCCTCCTCGTCCTTGGCCGGCGGACGCAGTTCGTCCATCGGGAAGGACATGACGTCGGTGGGCCCGGGGAGGTCCATCCACTGGAGGTGCAGCGCCTCCATGGCCTCCTCGTCGACCGCGATGACCGACAGTTCCGACAGTGGGTGGATCCGCATCCGGCTCAGCGCGTAGCGGGCGATGTCCTGCACCGCGGCCACGTCGATGTCCATGCCGGATTCATTGTTGACCTCGATCGCCATGGTGGTGTCGCGGCTACTTTCCCTGTCCGTCGCCGTGCCCGGCGCGCTGGTCGAAGCGGTCGTACGCGTCGACGATCCGGCCGACCAGCTTGTGCCGGACGACGTCGGTGCTGTTGAGCCGGGAGAAGTGCACGTCGGGCACCCCGTCCAGGATCTCCTGCACCTGCCGCAGGCCGCTCTTGGTGGAGCCCGGGAGGTCGACCTGGGTCACGTCGCCGGTGATGACGATCTTGGACTCGAACCCGAGGCGGGTGAGGAACATCTTCATCTGCTCGGGGTTCGTGTTCTGCGCCTCGTCCAGGATGATGAACGCGTCGTTCAGCGTCCGGCCGCGCATGTACGCCAGCGGGGCGACCTCGATCGTGCCCGCGCTCAGCAGCCGCGGGATCGAGTCGGGGTCGAGCATGTCGTGCAGCGCGTCGTAGAGCGGGCGCAGATAGGGGTCGATCTTCTCGTAGAGCGTGCCGGGCAGGAATCCGAGCCGTTCGCCGGCCTCGACCGCCGGGCGGGTGAGGATGATCCGGTTGACCTGCTTGGACTGGAGCGCCTGGACGGCCTTGGCCATGGCCAGGTAGGTCTTGCCGGTGCCGGCCGGGCCGATGCCGAAGACGATCGTGTGCCGGTCGATGGCGTCCACGTACCGCTTCTGGTTCAGCGTCTTGGGCCGGATGGTCTTGCCCCGGTTGGACAGGATGTTCTGGGTGAGGACCTCGGCGGGGCTCTCCACCGCGCCGCCGCCCTCGCCCGAGGAGCGCAGCATGGCGATGGAGCGCTCCACGGCGTCCTCGGTGAGCGGCTGTCCGGTGCGCAGGACGAGCATCATCTCGTCGAAGAGGCGCTGGATCAGCGCCACCTCGGCGGCTTCGCCGGTGGCGGTGATCTCGTTGCCGCGCACATGGATGTCGGTGGCGGGGAACGCTGTCTCGATGACCCGCAGCAGGGAGTCGCCGGAACCCAGCACCGTGACCATCGGGTGCTTGGCGGGGACGGCGAACCGTGCGGTCGCCTCGGTGGCCGGGGCCACTGGCTGGTGCGTGGGTGTCTGTGTCATGGGCGGCCGGGGGGCCAGCTCATCCCTCTCTAGTCCTCGGTGTCCGGGTTCCCAGGGTACGACGCCCGGCCCACAGACCCCTAGAGGATTACCCTGTGCGATCGTTCCGCCGCCCGGCGGCACCGGCCCCGGCCCCGGCGGTGTCCCGGAAGCCGAGCGTGGGCACCGCCCGGCGGCGCGGCCAGGCGGGGGCCTCGTACGGCAGCAGCCGGTCGAGGAAGGCGTAGCGGCCCAGGGCCTGCTCCATCGGGGTGCCGGCCGGGGTCAGCGCGGGGACGCGCTGCCACCAGGCGGCGATCTCGCCCCAGCCGGGCGCGGACAGCGAGCCGCCGAACTCCTGCACCGACAGCGCGGCGGTCAGCCCCGCGAACGCCAGCCGGTCCGCGAGCGGCCAGCCGGCCAGCGTCCCGGTGACGAAGCCGGCCACGAACACGTCCCCGGCCCCGGTGGTGTCCAGCGCCTCCACGTCGATGGCGGGCACCTCGGCGGTCTCCCCGGTGCGCCCGTCGGCCGCGTACGCGCCCTCGGCGCCCATGGTGACCACCGCGAGCGGCACCCGCTCGGTCAGCGCCCGGGCGGCGGCGCGCGGGCAGTCGGTGCGGGTGTAGCGCATCGCTTCCTCGGCGTTGGGCAGGAACGCCTCGCAGTAGGCCAGTTCCGGGAGCGCGGCCAGGTCCCAGGCGCCGGTGTCGTCCCAGCCCACGTCGGCGAAGAGCAGGCTGCCCGCGCCGGCCGCCGCCGTGATCCACTCCTGCGGCTGGCCGGGGCTGAGCGAGGCGACCGCGGACCGGGCCGGGGGCGCCGGGGGCTCGCCGGGGGCGCCTCCCCCGGGCAGCGGCGCCTCGTGGCCGTGCGAGACCATGGTGCGCTCGCCCTCGTAGGCCATGGACACGGTGACCGGTGAGTGCCAGCCCGGCACCGTCCAGGAGAGGCCCAGGTCGATGCCCTCGCCGCGCTCCAGGGTCTCCCAGCAGTACTCGCCGTACTTGTCGTCGCCGAACGCGGCGGCCAGCGAGGTGCGCAGCCCGAGCCGGGCCAGCGCGGTGGCCATGTTGGCGACCCCGCCGGGGCTGGAGCCCATGCCGCGCGCCCAGGACTCGGTGCCGCGCACCGGGGCGGAGTCGAGGCCGGTGAAGATGATGTCCAGGAAGACGGTGCCGGTCAGGTACACGTCGCAGCCGGGATCGCCGGGCCGTCGCACGTCCGCCAGCGGATCGAACGTGCACCCGAGCGGTGCGGGCCGTGGGGTCTGGTCGTCGGTGCTCACCCTGCTGCTCCTGGTCCGTACGCGCCTCCACGGCAGGTGTACGTTGCCGTGCATGAGGCTGGCGATCATTGGCGGCGGCGGATTCCGCGTCCCCCTGGTATACCGCGCCCTGCTGGACGATGACGGCCACGGGCGGTGCGAGGAGGTGACGCTGTACGACACCGACCCCGCGCGGCTGCGGGTGATCGGCGCCGTGCTGGCGGCCGAGGCCGCCCGGGCGTCCCGGGCGCCGCGCGTGCGGGCCACCACCGACCTGGACGAGGCGCTGGCCGGGGCCGGCTTCGTCTTCTCCGCGATCCGGGCGGGCGGCCTGGCCGGCCGGGTCAGGGACGAGCGGGTGCCGCTGGCGGCGGGCGTGCTGGGCCAGGAGACGGTGGGTGCGGGCGGGGTGCTGTACGGGCTGCGGTCGGTGCCCGAGGCGCTGCGGATCGCCGAGCGGGTACGGGCGGTGGCGCCGGACGCGTGGGTCATCAACTTCACCAACCCGGCCGGGATGGTCACCGAGGCGATGTCGGCGGTGCTCGGGCACCGGGTGATCGGCATCTGCGACTCGCCGGTGGGCCTGGTGCGCCGCGCGGCGCGGGCGGCGGGCGCCGATCCGGCGGCGGTCCGCTACGGCTACACCGGGCTGAACCATCTGGGCTGGCTCCAGTCGCTCACCCTGGACGGCCGGGATCTGCTGCCGGGGCTGCTGGCGGACGAGCGGGCGCTCGGCTCGTTCGAGGAGGGCCGGCTGTTCGGCGCGCGCTGGCTGCGCGCGCTGGGGGCGCTGCCGAACGAGTACCTGCACTACTACTACTTCCGCCGCGAGACCCTGGCGGCCACCCGGGCGGCCGGGGAGACGCGGGGCGCGTTCCTGGCCCGGCAGCAGGGCGCCTTCTTCACGGCGGCGCTGGCCGAGACGGATTCACCGGAACGAGTGCACGCCCGGTGGGAGCGCACCCGCCTGGAGCGTGAGGAGACCTACGGCGCCGACGGCCGGGCCGCCGCCGGGGGCGGGGAGCGCGACAGCTGCGATCTGGAGGGCGGCGGCTACGAGCAGGTGGCCCTGGACCTGATGCGGGCCATCGC
>NZ_JBHWJL010000097.1:0-17109 GCF_042731495.1 Streptomyces sp. NPDC059853 | reverse complement strand
CGTCCAGGCCGCCGCCGCGCCCGAGACCGCCCCCGCCCCGGCCGCCGCACCGGCGGAGGAGGCCGTCCCCGGCCCGCAGCCGGCCGAGCGGCCCGGCGAGCGCCGGGTCCCCATCCGGGGGGTGCGCAAGGCCACCGCGCAGGCCATGGTCGACAGCGCGTTCACCGCGCCGCACGTCACCGAGTTCATCACCGTCGACGTCACCCGCACCATGAAGCTGGTGGCCCGGCTCAAGGAGGACCCGGACCTGGCCGGCGTGCGGATCAACCCGCTGCTGATCATCGCCCGCGCCCTGCTGCTGGCCCTGCGCCGCAACCCGGACGCCCACGCCGCCTGGGACGGGGACCGCCAGGAGATCGTCTACAAGGACACCGTCAACCTGGGCATCGCCGCCGCCACCCCGCGCGGTCTGCTCGTCCCCAACATCAAGGACGCCGGCCGCAAGTCACTGGCCGAGCTGGCCACCGCGCTCAGCGACCTGGTGACCACCGCCCGCGAGGGACGGACCACCCCCGCCGACATGCAGGGCGGCACCGTCACCATCACCAACGTCGGGGTCTTCGGGGTGGACAGCGGCACCCCCATCCTCAACCCCGGCGAGTCGGCGATTCTGGCGGTCGGCGCCATCAAGGCCCAGCCCTGGGTCCACAAGGGCAAGGTCAAGCCGCGCCAGGTCACCACCCTGGCGCTCTCCTTCGACCACCGGCTGATCGACGGCGAACTCGGCTCCCGGCTCCTCGCGGACGTGGCCGCCGTCCTCGAACACCCCCGGCGGCTGCTCACCTGGGGCTGACCCCGCCGCACCACCCCAGCGCGAAGGCGCCGGCCCCCGAGGGGACCGGCGCCTTCACCTGTACGGGTCAGAGGTAGGGACCCGACCGGGCCGGGCCGTGCGGATCTCCGGGGTGCTCGCCCTCGTCCGGCAGCGCCCCGGGCGGCAGCGCCCGGCGCATCTGCTCCAGCTGGGCGCGCGCCGCCATCTGCTGCGCGAACAGCGCCGTCTGGATGCCGTGGAAGAGCCCTTCCAGCCAGCCGACCAGCTGCGCCTGGGCGATCCGCAGCTCCGCCTCGGTGGGCAGCCGGTCGTCCGTGAACGGCAGCGACAGCCGTTCCAGCTCCTCCACCAGCTCGGGGGCCAGGCCCTCCTCCAGCTCCTTGACGGAACTGGCGTGGATCTCCTTGAGCCGGTACCGGCTGGCCTCGTCCAGCGGGGCCGCCTTCACCTCCTCCAGCAGCTGCTTGATCATGCTGCCGATCCGCATGACCTTCGCCGGCTGCTCCACCATCTCCGTCACGGGAACCTCCGAGTGCTCCTCGCCGCCCTCGCCGTCACGCGCCGTGGCGTTGGCGAGCGCCATGCCGTCCGGGCCCACGACCAGGACCTGCGGGCTCTGGCTCTCCTGAGAGGGTTCATTCCTCGGCTGAGTCATACCTCCATCATGCAACGAGGGTCACCCCGCGCGCCGGGCCAGGGTCACCCGGGAGCGGGTGAGCACGGCGGCGAAGAGCATCGCGATGAGCGGCACCAGCAGGACCAGCTGGCCCAGGGTCTCCCACGGCAGCGCCAGATGCAGCTCGGGTCGCGGGCCGATATCCCAGCCCTCGGCCGCCTGCTGATCCCACCAGTCGAGCCGCTCCCGGTGGTCCGCCAGCAGCAGTCCCATGGCCGGGACCAGGCCGGAGACGGCGCCGAGCAGCACGCCCATGAAGGCGATCAGCCCGCACTGGAGTCCGGAGAGGGTACGCCGGATCCGGGGCGCCGCGCCGACCGCCGCCAGGGTGGCCAGGTCGGCCTCGGAGTCCGCCTGGGCCAGACCGGTGGCGATGCCGGCCGCGCCGAGGGCGATCACCATGGCGGCGATCGCCAGGATCAGCAGCACCAGGGAGTAGTCGGCCGTGTAGCCGCGCTCGATGGTCCAGGAGGTCTGGGAGCCGAGGACGAGGTCGTCCAGCTCGCCCCGGAACGCCTGCTCCTCCTGGCTGGTGGGCCGGTCCGAGGTCGCGTAGTACGTGCCGGTGAAGGTGGTGCCGAGACCGGCCTGCCGCGCGGTCTCCGGGGTCATGAGCGCGTCCAGGCCGTAGCCGTCGCCGTCCAGGTGGTGGGCGGGCAGGGTGACGGTGCCGGAGGGCTCGTCCTGCTCCCAGCTCTCGTACTGCTCGAAGGTGACCAGGCCCTCGGAGTCGATCTCGTTGCGGTCGAAGACCAGGACCTTGCCGTCCTCCAGCGCCTGCCGGTACTCGGGACGGTCGAGGTCCAGGACCTTCAGGATGTCCGTGTCCCCCACGGCCACCGGTCCCGCGTCGCTCATGCCCCAGCCGGAGTAGGCGCTGAACCGGCAGCGCTCGTCCTGGCGCAGCTCGCGCGTCTCCTGTTCGCTCAGCAGCTCGTCGCTCTCGCCCCACAGCGGGCACTCGTTCTCGGGCGGGATCTGCACGGTCAGGTAGCAGTCGCCGTCGTCCCGGCCGGTGGCGCCCGGGGCGCAGAACTCGGGCGCGGGCCGGGCGGTGGCCAGGTCGGCCCGGTCGGTGACCGGCAGGGTCTTCTCGGCCGCGGCGCGCAGCGGGTCGAGCTGTGACTCGGAGCCGTCCCACATGGTGAGGGCGACGGTGCCGTCCGGGAGGTTCGGTATGTACTCGGCGCGCTCCTGTGCCTGGATGCCCGTCGTCACGGTGGCCACCGCGACCGCGCCGGCCGCGGCGGCCAGCACGGCGGCGACCGCCGGTGCGGTGCGACCCCGGTTGCGGGCGGCGTCACGCAGGGCGAGGCGCCCGGACAGCGGCAGGAAGCGGGCGAGCTTGCCGAAGCCGCCGACCAGCAGCGGGGTGAGGGCCACCAGGCCGAGTTCGGCGATGACGGCGCCGAGTCCGACCATCGTCACATTGCCCATCGACAGGCCGCCGACCAGGGCGATGACCACACCGAGGACCAGCGCGACGGTACCGGCGATCGGCAGGGCCCGGCTGCCGCGGCGCACGCCCTTGGTCCCGGTGAGGGACTCCAGGACGGAGGACCGCGAGGCGTTGATGGCCGGGATCAGCGCGGCGAGGGTACCGATGAACACGGCGAACGCCGCGATCCCGGCGATCTCCAGCCAGCGGAAGTCCCAGGAGCCGAAGCGGGAGCCGCCGATGTTCTCCAGGAACGGCTTGGCCAGCACGACACCGATGACGCCGAGCACGATGCCGACCACGGCCGCCACGGCGCCCAGCACGATGCCGCTGGAGAGCATGACGGCGCGCAGCTGCGCCCGGTCACCGCCGTTGGAGCCGATCAGGCCCAGCTGGCGGCGGGAGCGGCGGGCACCGACCGCGAAGGCGGGCCCGGCCAGCAGGCAGATCTCCAGGACGACCAGCGCGACGGCGACCCCGATGAGGGCGGCGGCCCCGGAGTCGATGCCGGGATCGAACCGGTAGTAGTCGGGGTGCTGGAAGAGCGGCACGTCGGCGTCGGCCGGCGGGTCGAGGTGCACCGCGCGGGAGGCGACCAGGACGCCGTGCTCGTTGGCGGCCTGCACCGCGTCCCACGAGACGCCGCCGTCGACGGCGGCCAGGTAGCTGACGTCCCAGTCGGTGTCGCCGTGCTCCAGCAGCGGCAGCAGGCTGTCGTTGGTGGCGAGCAGCGACGCGGACCGCAGCGAGCCGGGCAGCTCGTAGGAGCCGGTGATGGTGACCTTGTGGTCGATCTCGGCCAGTTCCACCTCGGAACCGACCCGGCTGCCGGTGTCCTTCAGGAACTGCTCGGTGGCGGCCACCTCACCGGGTCCGGTGGGCCAGTCGCCGTCCAGCAGGGTGTACTTGCCCCGGGTCAGCTCGGCGGTGGGGTCGGTCTCCCGGATGTCCGCCCACAGGATGCCGTGTTCGGTGGTGATGTCCGCGTAGCCGGAGCGCTCCTCCAGGACGGTGGCGCCCTCGGGCAGCACGTCCTCGATGCGGAACGCGTCGGCGGGCTCCTCGTCCCCCTCCCCGTCGTCGCCGGGGTCGCGGGTGATCTGATCCGGGCCCCGGCTCTCGCTGTCCCAGGAGGAGGACCACAGTTCGGCCAGGTCGGTGGGGTGCTGGAGGATCGGGACGCCGGCCTCGTGGATCTCGTACCGGGCGTCGGCGGTGCCGATCTCCCGGGACAGCCACTCCTCGGTGGACAGCTGGCTGCTGCGCACCGCCAGGTCCGCGCCCGCCACCCCGAGGATGGGCAGCGCGATCATGGCGACCACCAGGGCGCTGCGGCCCTTGGCGCGCAGCGCGTCGCGGCGGGCGACGCGCAGCCCGAGCCGCCAGCGGTTGAGTGTCTTGTTCACCGCTTCACCTCGGAGGTGAGCAGCGACTCGGCGGTCGGGGAGACGGTCTGGTCGACCATGGTGCCGTCCCGCAGGAACACGACCCGGTCCGCCCAGGCGGCGTACCGGGACTCGTGGGTCACCATGACGCCGGCCGCGCCCTCGTCGCAGCGCTTGCGCAGCAGGGCGAGGACGGCCTCGCCGGTCTCGGAGTCCAGCGCCCCGGTGGGTTCGTCGGACAGGACGAGGCGGCGGTCGCCGACGAGGGCGCGGGCGATGGCGACGCGCTGCCGCTGGCCGCCGGACATCTCGTCGGGGAAGCGGTCGGCGACCTCGGTGAGGTTGATCTCCTCCAGCGCGGCCAGGGCTTCCTTGCGGGCGGCGCGGGCGGATATGCCGTCGAGTTCGCGGGGGAGGGCGATGTTCTCGGCGGCGGTGAGGGCCGGGATGAGGTTGTAGTCCTGGAAGACGTAGCCGATGCTGGTGCGCCGGATCTTGGCGAGCTGGCTCTTGTTGAGGGTTCCGAGGTCGGTGCCCTCGATGAGGACCTGCCCGCTGGAGGCGTTGTCCAGGCCGCCGGCCAGGGTGAGCAGGGTGGACTTGCCGGATCCGGACGGGCCCATCACGGCGACGAACTCACCGGCGCTGACGGTCAGGTCGATGTCGCGCAGCGCGTGGACGGTGGTGACGCCGGTGCCGTGGACGCGGCCGAGGCCGCGCAGTTCGAGGATGGGTGCGGCGCCGGAGGCGGCGGTCGGGCTGGTCATGCGGTGGTTCCCCCCGTGATGCGGTGGTGCGCGTCTGCGTCGTCGTGTGCGTCGTATGCGTCGTGGTGCTGCTCGTCGCGGGCGTCGTGGTCGGCGCCGGTGTCATCGGGCTGTGTCCCGGTTCGTGGCCTCGCGGGGCGCCGGGCGGCGAGGCGCATCAGTCGGGACTCGCAGTGGTCCAGCCAGCGGGCTTCGGCCTCGGCGGAGAAGATCAGCTGTTCCAGGACGAGCAGCCAGGCGATTTCCTCGCCGCTCTCCGGGCCGCCGCCGGCGAGCGCCTGGGCCTTGAGGCGGGTGTAGTCCTGCATGGCCTTGAGGGTGTGGTGGCGCTGCGCCTGGATGATCGCGCCGACGTCGACGCCCTCGGTGCCGACCGCCATGGCGAGTTTGATGGCGAGTTCGTCCCGGGAGGGGTGGGTGCGGTCGACGGGCTGCCGGTACCACTCAGCGAGTTCACGGCGGCCGTTGTCGGTGATGCGGTAGCGCTGCTGCTTGCCGTCGCGTTCGCCGGCGGGCTCGATGAGCGCGTCGCGTTCGAGACGGGAGAGGGTGGTGTAGACCTGGCCGATGTTGAGCGGCCAGGTGGCGCCGGTGCGGGACTCGAATTCGGCGCGCAGCTGGGAACCGTACTTGGGCCCGTAGTCGAGCAGGGCCAGCAAGCCGTAGCGGATGGACATACCGCGTATGTATACCGAGTATGTTCCCCGCTGGCAAACCGGTGAGCGGCTTGTTGCCCGTCAGATACGCCGCAGTCGCAAGGCCAGGACGCCGAGCCCCGCCCCGAGGCAGGCGAGCCCGGCGCCCAGCGGCAGGACCGGCAGGACCTCGCCGCCCCGCACCACGCGGTCCGCCTCGCGGTACGGGGCGGGCTCGCCGTACTGCCGGGCCGTGCCGTGACCGGCGCCGCCGTCATCGGCGCGCGCGGCGCCCGGTGCGGCGAGCAGGAGAAGAGTGGCGAGCGCCGCCGTGATCACGATGAATTCCGTCCACACCCACACCCTCACAGCGCTCGATCCTCCGTAGACCGTCCGATGATGTGTCCAGCGTCACATATACGAAGGAAACGGGCATCTCGAACACGGGGAAAACGTCAGGGTGTCAGGATGATCTTCCCGGTGTGGCCGCTGCGTTCCACGATCCGGTGCGCCTCACCTGCCTCGCTCATCGGCAGCACCCGGTCCACCACCGGACGCACCCGCCCCTCCTCGATCAGCGGCCACACCCCCTCGCGCACCGCTGCCACGATCGCCGCCTTCTCCCCGGCCGACCGCGCCCGCAGCGACGTCGCGGTCACCGTCGCCCGCTTCGCGAGCAGCGCCCCCAGGTTCAACTCGCCCTTGCGGCCTCCCTGGAGCCCGATCACCGCCAGCCGCCCCCCGGTGGCCAGCACCCGCACATTCCGGTCCAGATAGGAGGCGCCCATGATGTCCAGCACCACATCGACCTCCCCGCGCAGCACCTCGGCGAAGTCCCGCTCCCGGTAGTTGATCAGCACCTCCGCCCCCAACTCGCGGCACACCGCCAGCTTCTCCGCGCTCCCGGCCGTCACCGCCACCCGCGCCCCGCGCGCCACCGCCAGCTGGATCGCCATCGTCCCGATCCCGCTGCCGCCCCCGTGCACCAGCAGCGTCTGCCCGGCCCGCAGCCCGGACTCGCCCCAGAAGACGTTCGACCACACCGTGCACACCACCTCGGGCAGCGCGGCGGCCTCCACCAGCGACACCCCCGCCGGCACCGGCAGCACCTGCCCCGCCGGGACCACCACCCGCTGCGCGTACCCGCCGCCGCTCAGCAGCGCGCACACCGGCTCCCCGGCCGACAGGCCCCGCACCCCGGGACCGACGGCGGCGACCGTGCCCGAACACTCAAGACCCGGATACGGCGAGGCCCCCGGCGGCGGATCGTAGAACCCCTGCCGCTGCAGCAGATCCGCCCGGTTGACGGCGGAGGCGGCGACCTCGATCAGCACCTCCCCCGCACCGGGAGCCGCCGGCTCCGCCACCTCGCTCCACGCCAGCACTTCCGGACCGCCGGGCTCCGTGATCGTGATCGCTCTCATGCCCCGACGCTATCGCCCCGGCACCCGCCGGTGGGCGGGCCCCGCGCCACCGGTCAGCGGCGCGGGATGCGCCAGGAGCCCGGACCCCGCTGCGGCTTGCCCCCCTCGCCGTCCACGGCCGGCGGATGGGACTCCTCCCCCGCCCGGATCCGGTGGATCACCACCAGCCGGTCGGTCAGCTCCAGCGTCGCCGCGTCCGGGTGGTCGAAGGGCAGCAGCCGGTGGCCCCGTATCACCGAGACGACCAGGTCATCGACCTCGCGCGGGGACCGGCCCGCCTCCGCCTTCGTCACCGGCCGCTCCCGCAGGGACAGGCCCGTGCCCTGCTGGATCAGGTCCTCCATCACCGCGCCGCTGCTCGGGCTGATCATCGACAGACCGAGCAGCCGGCCGACCGCGCTGGCGCTGGTGATCACCGAATCCGCGCCGGACTGCTTGAGCAGCGGCACGTTCTCCTCCTCGCGCACCGAGGCGACGATCTTGACGGTCTTGCTGAGCTGGCGGGCGGTCAGCGCCACCAGCACGGCCGTGTCGTCGCGCTGGGTGGAGATCACGATCTGCCGGGCCCGGTCCGCGCGGGCCCGGACCAGGACGTCGCTGCGGGTCGCGTCGCCGACCACGCCCGCGTACCCGGCGGCGTTGGCGGCGGCCACCACGCCCTTGCTCGGATCCACCACGACGATCTGCTCCTGCGGCAGCCCGGTGCTCATCAGGGTCTCGGCGGCGCTGCGGCCCTTGGTGCCGAAACCGACGATGACGGTGTGATCGCGCAAGATCTTCCTCCAGTGGGCCAGCCGCCACTGCTCGCGGGTGCGCTCGGTCAGGACTTCCAGTGTCGTCCCGACCAGGATGATCAGGAACAGTATGCGCAGCGGTGTGATGAGGAACGTGGTGAGCAGCCGCGCCTTGTCGGTGTACGGCACGATGTCGCCGTAACCGGTCGTCGAGAGCGAGACCGTGACGTAGTAGAGGGCGTCGAGGAAACCCACCGGCTCCCCGGTGATGTTGTCCCGGTAGCCGCTGCGGTCGAAGTACACGATCACGACCGCCGCCGCCATCACCGCCACCGCCATCAGCAGCCGGCGCGCCACCTGGAGCAGCGGGCCGCCCACCGAGCGCGGCAGATGGACGCCGTGCGACTGGTCGTCGGCGTCGCCGCGCTGCGGTGGCACGGTCGGGAAGGCGGCGAGATTCGGCAGTCTCATGCCCCGGGAAGCTCCAGCAACTGAACCGGATCGTCCGGCGCGAGCCCGCCGGGCGGGACGACGGCGAGCGCGGACGCGGCGGCGATGCCGCGCAGCATCGCCGGGCCCGCGTAGTTCAGCGGCACGACCGGACCGCCGTCGGCCGGGCGGCGCACCGGTACGAGATGGGTGTCGGTGCGGTGCCCGGCGAACGCCTCGCCCGCGGTGCCGGCCCGGGTGGCCGGCGGCATCCGGCCGGACAGCGCGTGGAGCAGCGGCGCGGCCAGGGTCAGCAGCCCGGCCACCGCGGCCAGCGGATTGCCCGGGAGGCCGACGACGGGCGTGCCCCCGTCCGGCAGTTCGGCCAGCAGCATGGGGTGGCCCGGGCGGACGGTGACCCCGCCGACGAGGGTGGTGGCGCCCAGCGCGCGCAGGGTGGTGCGCAGATGGTCGACCGGACCCGAGGCGGTACCGCCGGTGGTGACGATGAGGTCGGCGCGGCTGGTCTCGACGGCCTCGCGCAGCGCGTCGGCGTCGTCGCCCAGCCGCCGGGTGACCAGCACCTCGGCGCCCAGGGCGGTCAGCCAGGGGCCGGTCATCGGGCCGAGCGCGTCCCGGATGCGGCCGTCGTGCGGCAGGCCGCGGTGCAGCAGTTCGTCGCCGAGGACCAGCACCTCGACGCGCGGCAGCGGGTGGACGTCCAGCTCGTCGTACCCGGCGGCGGCGGCCAGCCCGAGCGCGGCCGGGGCGAGCCGGGTACCGGCGGGCAGCAGTTCGGCGCCGGAGCGGCACTCCTGGGCGCGGGGGCGGATGTCGGCGCCGAGCCGGGGCAGCCGGCCGCGCAGCCTTCCGGCGCGGGCCGTGCCGTGTTCGGCGCGGACGATCCCGGTGGTGCCCTCCGGCACCCGGGCGCCGGTCGCGATGCGCACGGCCTGGCCGTCGGCCAGCGGGTCCGGGCGGCCGGGCGCGCCGGCCAGCAGACCGGGACCGGCCAGCTCCCAGGGGCCGGGGCCCGACACCGCCCAGCCGTCCATGGCGGAGGTGTCGAAGGCCGGCAGATCGGTGAGCGCGGTCAGCGGTGCCGCCAGGGTGTGGCCGAGCGCCCGGTCCAGCGGGAGCCGGCGCGGCGGCAGCGGTACGGCGCTGCGGTACGCGACGGTGCGGGCCGACTCCCAGGTGTGCGGCGGAGCGGGGCGCCGGTCGGGGGCGTCGGCGGGGTCGGGGACGAGGGGGGCCGCGGGTCGGTGGGCGGGGTGGTCGGGGCGGTGCCCGTTGGCGAGGGCGAGCGCCTCGTCGAACTCGTCGGTCATGCGGGGCGTCCTTCGTCCTGCTGTTCCTGTTCCTGCGCCCAGCGGGCGGCGAGTGCGGCGACCCGGCGGGCGGCCTCGGCGGGGGCGATCTGGTGCTGGGCCGCGGCGTACCCGATCAGGAAGGTGGTGAGCGGGGCGGCCGGCCGGGCCACCCCGTGCGCCACGTCGCGGGCCGCGTCGAGCAGCACGGTGCGGTCCAGGCCCGGGTCGATGTCGAGTTCGGCGTTGACGGCGGCGATCCATTCGTCCAGCACGGTCCCATGCTCCTTGATCCGGACCCGGGCGGCGGCGATCTCGGCCCAGGTGTCGCAGTCGAACGTTGTGGTGGTCCCGGCCCGCCGGTGCAGGGTGAGAGCCGGGAGCAGCGTACGCAGCGGGGCGCCGTGGACGGCGGGCAGCCCGGCCAGTGCGCGGCGCAGCGGCTCGGTGCGGTACACGGCGGTGAGGGGCTGGTCGCGGCCGTCCGCGTCCTGCTCCAGTACGCCGTCCGCGCGGGGCGGGAGGGCGGCCAGCAGGGCGCGGGGGGTGGCGGGGGTGAGGAAGGGGAGGTCGGTGGCGAGGACGGCGACCAGCCCGGCGGTGACCTCGGCGGCGCCGACCCCGGCCGCGAGCGCGGCGAGCGGGCCGCCGCCCGGCGGGTCCTCGCGCACCCAGTGCACCGGGCGCCGGGTGGGGCGGGGCGGGCCGACGACGACGGTGCGGCGGGCGTCGCGGCAGGCGTCGAGCACCCGGTCGAGCAGCGGCCGGCCGCCGACGGTCACCGCCGCCTTGTCCGCCCCGCCGAGGCGGCGCGCGGCGCCGCCGGCGAGGACGATGGCGTCGAACACGGGTGGGTCGTCCGTCACGTTCCGCACTGTAGACGAGGCACGGTGACCGGGGCGCGGCCCTGCCCGGCCATCTCGCGACCGGGCCCTTTCACTCTCCGGGGTGATGACGCAACGGTGCGGCGATGACTACTCTGCGTAATGAAGGTTCGACGTGGGGTGGAGCCGCCGCCCCGGCGATGTTCTTCCGAGGAGTGGAGTGCGATGGGTGCGCGTCTGGCCGCTGTGGCCGGTCTGGTGGCGATCGCCGTGGGCTCGGGGACGGTTCTCGCCGCCCCGGCGTCCGCGGCACACGGGGAGCTGCGGGGCAAGAACTGGTTCGTGACCAACCCCAGCGGCTGCGTCAACGTCCCCGAGCTGCCGCTGAAGGTCTACAACTTCACCAATGAGTACGCCCTCGTCTACCAGCACCGGGACTGTACGGGGGCGATCGCCGAAGTCGTCGCGCCCGGTGGCACGTCCGGTGACTTCTCCGCCTCGATCGGCAGATCCGTCTGGGTCGACTAGCCGGCCGCGGCGGGGTCGTCACCGGTGCCCCGTGCCACCGTGCCACCGGCGCCGTCAGCCGTGGAAGGTGGTGGTCGACTCCAGGGGAGCCCGTTCGGTCCGTACCCGGTTCACCGGCGCGCTCTCGTCGGCGTATCCGAAGGAGACGCCGACGAGCAGCTTTCCCGTGGTGACGCCGAGTTCGGCGCGGACGGTGTCCGCGTAGAAGCTCAGCAGTCCCTGCGGGCAGCTGTCCACGCCGTACGCCGTCATGGCCAGCAGCAGTGTCTGGAGGTAGGCGCCGGTATCCGCGGCCAGCCGGGCCTGTCCGTCGCCGTGGACGAAGAGGAAGGCGGCGTGCGGCGCGCCGTAGAAACGCAGGCTTTCCGCGTCGTAGGCCGCACGTTCCGGGTGATCGTCGGGGCCGATGCCCAGCGCTCCGTACAGTTCGGCGCCGAACGCCGCGCGGCGGGTCCGGTGCACCTGCGCGTACATGTCCTCGGTGTACGGGAAGTCCACCGACTGGCGCTGTTCGGCGTGGGCCCTGTGGAGCGCGTCGGCCAGGCGGTGGCGGGCGGCACCGCTGACCACCTCCACCTGCCACGGCTGGGTGTTGGAGTTGGACGGCGCGGTGCCGGCCAGCGAGAAGATCGTGCGCAGCGTCTCCTCGGGGACCGGGTCGGGGCGGAACGCCCGGGTCGCGTGGCGGCCGCGTATCAGCTTCTCGGCGCTGCTGCTCAGCTCGGTGGGGGCGGGCCTGGTCATGGGACTCCTCGATGACGGAAGGGGTGAAGTAAACGGAACCGTTTACGTAGGACGGTCATCGTAGCGTGACGCGGCGACTCAAGTAAACGAATGCGTATACTTTCTCCATGGACACGACCGCGAGGACGACGGCCACGGCATCCCGGCGGCCGGGGCGCGGCGGGCGGGAGCGCATTCTGGCCGCCGCCACCCGGCTGTTCGCGACCCAGGGCATCGGCGCCACCGGCATGGAACAGGTCGCCGAGGAGGCGCCGGTGTCCAAGCGGACGCTCTACGCGCACTTCCGCACCAAGAACGACCTGGTCATCGCCCACTTGCAGGGCCTCGCACAGTCGGGGGCGACCCTGGAGGCCGTGCTGACCCGCGAGGACATCCCGCCGCGCGACCGGATCCACGGGCTGTTCGACCAGCCGGTGCCGGACGCGGCCCCGGTGCGCGGCTGTCCGTTCATCGACGCCGCCGCGGAGTTCCCCGACCCGGAGAGCGCCGTGCACGCCTACGCCCGGGAACAGAAGCTGCGCATGGTGCGGCTGATCGCCGCGGTGCTGACGGAACTGGGCTGCCACGAACCCCTCCCGCTCGCCGAGCAACTGGCCACCCTCGCCGACGGGGCGGCCAGCCGGGCCATGGTGCTGGACGACGCGGACTACGGCCGGCACGCGCGGGCCGCGGCCGGCATCCTCCTCGACCACGCGTTGCGGGAAAGCGCGGGACAGGGCCGATGAGGGGGAGGGCCCGCGTCGCGCCGGCGGCCCCGGCCCGGCGGCGCCACCCGGAGCCGCCAACGGATGTCGCCGGACTCCCTCGGCAGTACACGGCGGAGGGCGGGTCGGCGCGTCCGGCCATCTGATCAGGCGCCCGAGGCGAACACGTGCGAGCGGGCGCCAATGGGGAAAAGCGGTGGCCCGGCCGCGGCGATCGGTGGGACCGTGGGCTGATGCTGATCAGGGAAGCCACCGCCGCCGACTGGCCCGCCATCTGGCCCTTCTTCCACACGATCGTCGCGGCGGGCGAGACCTTCACCTACCCGGCCGATCTCACCGAGGAGCAGGGCCGTGAGGCGTGGCTTCTCTCCGCCCCGAACCGCACGGTCGTCGCCGTCGACGACGCCGGAACCGTGGTGGGCACGGCGAAGATGAACAACAACCACCTGGGGAACGCCTCGCACATCGCGAGCGCCGGCTACATGGTCGACCCGGCACGCTCCGGCCGGGGCGTGGGCCGGGCCCTGTGCGAGTACACCCTGCGGTGGGCGCGCGAGGCCGGCTTCCGGGGCGATGCAGTTCAACGCCGTCGTGGAGACGAACGACCCCGCGGTGCGCCTCTACCGTTCGCTCGGCTTCGAGGTGCTGGGCACCCTCCCGGAAGGCTTCCGGCACCCTGAACACGGTTACGTCGGCCTCCACATCATGCACCGCACCCTGTGAACACCGGCCCGCCCCGGGCTCCGTGCACGGCAGGACAGGACGGAACGCCGGATCGGACGGCCGTACCACCGCCCGGAGGCGCCGCGGAGGCCGGCGCGACAGTCCACCGCGGCCCGTCATCAGCGGCGCCACCTCCCCCGGGCCGGCCACGGCACGTCCGTCGAGACGAACACCCACCGGCATCCGAAACGCGGGAGGAACTCCGCCCGTTGCTACCGCCATCGGTGTGAGCCGGCGCCGCGCGCCGTGTGAGCGGTGGTGAGCCGGGTACCCGGCCGCGATGCATACCGAAATCACCGTGCGGGTCGACGGGACGGCCCATCGGCTGACCGTCGACACCCGCACGACGCTGCTGGACGCGCTGCGCGAACGGCTGGGAGTGACCAGTCCCAAGAAGGGCTGCGACCACGGGCAGTGCGGCGCGTGCACGGTGCTGTCCGGCGGGAAGCGCGTGCTGAGCTGCCTCACCCTCGCCGTCACCCAGGACGGCGCCCGGGTCACCACCGCCGAAGGGCTCGCCGCCGAGGACACCGCCCCCGGCCGGGACGGCACCGGCGACGGACGCGCCGGTGAGGAGGACGCCGACGGCCCCCTGCACCCGGTGCAGCGCGCCTTCATCGACTGCGACGCGTTCCAGTGCGGCTACTGCACCCCAGGACAGGTCGTCTCCGCCGTCGGCATGCTCCAGGAGTTCGCCCGGGGCTGGCCGAGCGCCGTCACCGACGGCGGCCGGGAACCGCGCCTCGACCGCGCCGAGATCGCCGAACGGATGAGCGGCAACCTGTGCCGGTGCGCCGCGTACGTCAACATCGTGCCGGCCATCCAGCAGGCCGCGTCGGCGGGCGGCACGGAGGTGGCGGGGTGAGGCCGTTCGAGTACCGCAGCCCCGCGGACGCCGCGGACGCCGTGCGCAGCGTCGCCGCGGATCCGACCGCCGTCTTCCTCGGCGGCGGCACCAATCTGGTCGACCACCTCAAGCTGGGTGTCGCCGCACCCGGTCTGGTCGTCGGTCTCGCCGGCCTGCTGTCCACCGAGGTCGAGGAAGTGGACGGGGCGACCCTGCGGATCGGCGCGGGCGTCAGCAACAGCGAACTCGCCGCCGACCGGCGGGTACGCGAACGGTTCCCCGTCCTGTCCCAGGCCCTGCTGTCCGGCGCGTCGGGACAACTGCGCAACATGGCCACCACCGGCGGCAACCCCCTGCAGCGGACCCGCTGCGTGTACTTCCAGGACGTCACCACACCCTGCAACAAGCGGCAGCCGGGCTCGGGCTGCTCGGCCCTCGGCGGCTGGACCCGCAACCACGCGATCCTCGGGGCGTCCGAGCACTGCGTCGCCGTCCACCCCTCCGACATGGCCGTGGCGATGACGGCACTCGACGCCCGGGTGCGGGTGCTCGGCCCGGACGGCGAGCGCACGATCCCGTTCGGGGAACTCCACCGGCTGCCCGGCGACACACCCGAGCGCGACACGGTGCTCGGACACGGCGAGCTGATCACCGCCATCGACCTCCCGGCCCAGCCCCTCGCCCGCCGGTCGGCCTACCGCAAGGTGCGCGACCGCGCCTCGTACGCCTTCGCCCTGGTCAGCGTCGCCGCGGCCGTCGAGGTGGCGGACGGCGTCATCACCGACGCCCGGATCGCGTTCGGCGGCGTGGCGCACGCCCCGTGGCGCGCCCGCCGGGCCGAGGACGTACTGCGCGGCTCCGAGGCGACCGAGGAGACCTACCGCGCCGCCGCCGACGCCGAACTCGCCGACGCCCGGCCGGTCGACGGGCTGGACGGCGGCAACGCGTTCAAGATCCCCCTGCTGCGCCGCACCCTCGCCGCCACCCTGCGCGGCCTGGCCGGAGAGGACGCACGATGACCTTCCTCAGCACCCCGGACGCCATCGGCAGCGACCTGCCCCGCCGGGACGGGCCCGCCAAGGTACGGGGCACCGCCGTCTACGCCTACGAGACCCCCGCCGAGGGCGCCGCCTACGTGCACCCGGTCCAGGCCACGATCGCCCGCGGACGGATCACCGCGGTGGATACCGCCGCCGCCGAAGCACTCGACGGCGTGGCCGCGGTGCTCACGCCCGCCACCGCCGAGCGGCTGGCCTCCACCGAGGACCGGGAGCTGGCGGCCCTCCAGGACGAGGAGGTCGCCTTCCGGGGCCAGGTCGTCGCCCTCGTCGTCGCCGACAGCTCCGAGACCGCGCGGCACGCCGCGTCCCTGGTCCGGGTGGACTACGCGCGTCAGCCGCACGACGCCGAACTGCGGGCCGACCGCGACGACCTGTACGCGCCCGAGCAGGTGAACCCCGCCTTCCCCACCGACACCACCGAGGGCGACGTGGACGCGGCGCTGGCCGCCGCCGAGGTGACCGTCCAGCAGACGTACACCACGGCGATGAACCACAACAACCCGATGGAGCCGCACGCCACGACGGCCCGGTGGGACCCGGCGGACGGCGGCTCGCTCACCCTGTGGGACTCCACCCAGGGCGTCCATCCGACGCGCACCACCCTGGCCCGGGTGTTCGGCCTCGACGAGGAGCGGATCCGGGTCGTGTGCCCGTACGTCGGTGGCGGCTTCGGCTCCAAGGGGCAGCCGCACGTCAACGTGGTGCTCGCCGCGCTGGCGGCGCGGGCGCTTCCCGGCCGCCCGGTGCGGCTGGCCCTGACCCGCCAGCAGATGTTCTGCCTCGCCGGCTACCGCACCCCGACGATCCTGCGCTGCTCCCTCGGCGCCGATCGCGACGGCACCCTCACCGCGCTGGCGGTCGACGTCGTCGAGCAGACCTCGCGGATCAAGGAGTTCGCCGAGCAGACCGGAGTGCCGGCCCGGATCATGTACGCCACCGCGAACCGGCGGACCACCCACCGCCTCGCGGCCCTCGACGTCCCCGTGCCGTCCTGGATGCGCGCCCCCGGCGAGTGCCCGGGGATGTTCGGGCCCGAGGTCGCGATGGACGAACTGGCCGAGCGCCTCGGCATGGACCCCATCGACCTGCGCGTCCGCAACGAACCGGACGTCGAGCCGGGTTCGGGCAAGCCCTTCTCCAGCCGCAACCTCGTCGGCTGCCTGCGGGAAGGAGCCGAACGGTTCGGCTGGGACCGGCGCGACCCCCGGCCCGGCGTGCGCCGCCGCGGCGCCTGGCTGGTCGGCACCGGCGTCGCGGCCTCCACCTACCCGGTCAACCGCATGACGCGGTCGACGGCCGTGATCCGGCGGGAGGGGGACCGCTACGTCGCCGAGATCGGTGCCGCCGACCTCGGCACCGGCACCTGGACCACGCTGCCGCAGATCGCCGCGGACGCGCTCGGGGTGCCGGTCTCCCGGGTGGAGGTGCGGATCGGCGACACCGACTATCCGATGGCGTCGGTGGCCGGCGGCTCCTCCGGCATGACGACCTGGGGCTCGGCGGTGGTCGAGGCCGCCCGCGCGCTGCGCGAACGGTACGGGAACGAGCCGCCGGACGGCGCCGCCGCGACCGGCTCCGTCGGCCGGCCCGACGACCGGTACGCCATGCACGCCTTCGGCGCCCAGTTCGCCGAGGCGCACATCCACGCGGACACCGGCGAGGTGCGGGTGCCGCGCCTGCTCGGGGTGTTCGCCGCGGGCCGGATCATCAACCCGCGCACCGCACGCTCGCAGTTCATCGGCGGGATGACCATGGGGCTGTCCATGGCGCTGCACGAGAGCAGCGTCCTCGATCCCCGCTCCGGCCATGTCGTCAACCACGACCTCGCCGACTACCACATCACGGCGAACGCGGACGTGAGCGAGATCGAGGCGCACTGGCTGCCCGAGCACGACCCGCACGTCAACGCCATGGGGTCGAAGGGCATCGGCGAGATCGGCATCGTGGGGACGGCCGCCGCGGTGTCGAACGCGGTGTGGCACGCCTGCGGGGTGCGGGTACGCGACCTGCCGATCACCCTGGACAAGGTGCTGCCCGCGCTGGAGGACGGCTAGGCCGTCTCTTTCGGATCTTCGTGGATCGGGCCGCGTTGTCGGATGCGGTGC